>CAMBEF010000031.1 GCA_945865495.1 uncultured Bacteroides sp.
CCCGGAAGCATTCCGTCCGTATAGTCCTCAGGTACCGTAGCTCCTGATATTGCGGTATTCTTACCAATCTTGATTCCGTCAGGTATGACTGAATTCTCGCCTATAGTAACAATCCCTGAATTGTAAATCTTCGGCTTCTCCACGTTCGGCACTTCTTCTCCGACGCCGAGCTGTGTATTCTCACCAATCTCAACATTCTCAGCAATAATTGCCTTATTAATTACACTGCCCTTCTTAACAACCGTTCCCTGCATGATAATGGAATCACGTACAACAGCCCCTTCTTCAATCGTTACGCTTGTACCGATTACACTGTTATATACCTGACCATATATCTCGGAACCTTCTCCGATTATACTCTTCTCAATATACGCATCCTTCGATACATACTGTGGTGGAAGTGCATCCGTCTTAGTATATATCTTCCAGAACTCCTCATACAGATTAAATACGGGAATTATATCGATAAGCTCCATGTTAGCTTCCCAATAAGAGCTAAGTGTACCAACATCCTTCCAATATCCGTTATATTCAAATGCGAATATTCTCTTATTGTTCTCAAAGCAATATGGGATTACATGCTTACCGAAGTCACAGCCCTGCTGGTTCTTAAGCTTAATAAGCGCCTCCTTCAGAACCTTCCAGCTAAATATGTAGATACCCATTGATGCAAGATTGCTCTTTGGATGCTCCGGCTTCTCTTCAAATTCTGTGATTCTGCTGTCCTTATCGGTAACAACTACACCGAACCTGCTTGCTTCTTCCATAGGAACAGGCATTGCCGCTATCGTAATATCTGCATTGTTAGCCTTATGGTAATCAAGCATTATCTTATAATCCATCTTGTAAATGTGATCACCTGACAGAATCAGGACATAATCCGGATTATATGTCTCCATATATTCAAGATTCTGATAGATGGCATTAGCCGTTCCTGTATACCATTCACTATTAGTACTTCTCTCATATGGTGGAAGTACTGACACACCTCCGACATTCCTGTCAAGATCCCACGGGATACCTATACCAATGTGGGTATTGAGGCGTAGCGGCTGATACTGTGTAAGAACACCTACTGTATCTATCCCTGAATTAATACAGTTGCTTAATGGAAAATCAATAATTCTGTACTTTCCCCCAAAAGTAACCGCCGGCTTTGCAACCTTGGCTGTAAGCACTCCAAGTCTGCTGCCTTGTCCACCTGCCAAAAGCATGGCAATCATTTCTTTCTTAATCATGCCGCATAACCTCCCAACTTTTATGCCGCCCAAAACTTAAATTTGCACCGCACTTTTAATATGTGTTAATTATATCACATACTACATTTTAAGTAAAAAGAAATTTTGTAATTTTTCCAAAAATTTGTATAATTTTTATCAACATTTTGCACTATAATGTGTATACTTTAAATACAATTCAGCATTAATCGTGTAATGTGCATACAATGTATCAATACATATTGGACAAATTTCTTTTACATATATATAATATACTCAGTTTGTAAGATGTATGCTTATTTACATTTGCTTATTTATTAATGTAGCTTTTTGTTTTATAATTATTTTAAAAGTTATTTTATTTCAGATGCATACGAAATTGTTATATGTGCGCTATGCACAGGAATGGAGATTTTATGTACAAAATTAATTTTGATAATCCAATACATGTTCATTTTATAGGAATAGGCGGAATCAGCATGAGCGGTCTTGCAATGATCCTCTGCAATAAGAACTTTACCGTATCCGGATCAGACTCGGCAAGCAGTCCTCTTACAACGCATCTTGAATCTCTTGGATGCCACATTTCTTATCCACAGAGTGCGGACAACATAACTCCTGATATTGACCTTGTAGTATATACGGCTGCAATCCATCCGGATAATCCTGAATATGCACAGGCAGTCAGGGCCGGTATTCCTATGATGGCAAGGGCTGAGCTTCTCGGGCAGATAATGGCTAACTATAAAACTGCAGTTAACATTGCCGGTACACATGGCAAGACGACTACAACCTCCATGCTTTCAGAGATTCTCCTCGCTGCTGATGCTGACCCTACAATATCTGTCGGCGGAATTCTCAAAGATATCGGTGGCAATATAAGGATCGGAAAATCAGACCTTTTTGTTACTGAAGCATGCGAATATACCAACAGTTTCCTTTCATTTAATCCAACAATGAACATTATTCTTAATGTTAAGGAGGACCATCTTGATTTCTTCAAGGATCTTTCTGACATACGTGCATCTTTCAGGCGCTTTGTTGAGAGGCTTCCTGAGGGCGGAACACTTATCATTAACAGTGATATCGAGGACTATGAATATTTCTATAAAGGGCTCAATGTGAAGGTTATTACGGTAGGTTCCAATCCTGACAAGAGCACCTACAGTGCCCGCGGAATAGCATATGATGACCTCGGACGCTGTCATTACACACTCCTTAAGAATGGGGAGCCTTATGGGATCGGTGAGGAATCTTCAATTGACCTGATGGTTCCGGGCATACACAATGTATACAATTCACTTGCTGCGATTGCCGCAGCTCTTGAACTTGATATTCCTATTGCTGCAATTAAGAAAGGTCTTGCTGAATTCTACGGAACTAACCGCAGATTTGAGCGCAAAGGTGTCTTTAACGGTGTAACTGTTGTCGATGATTACGCACATCACCCTGATGAGATAAGAGCTACCCTTGCTGCTGCAGGCCATTATCCACACAAAACATTGTGGGTTGCATTCCAGCCGCATCTTTATTCAAGGACCAAGCTGCTTCTTGACCGCTTTGCTGCTGAGCTTTCCGTTGCCGATAAGGTAATTCTTGCGGATATCTACGCTGCAAGAGAGACCAACACTTACGGAATAAGTTCGGAAGACCTTATGAATAAGATTAAGGCTCTTGGAACCGAATGCTATTATTTCCACACTTTCGATGAAATAGAAAAATTTTTACAAAAAAATTGTATCAACGGTGATTTGTTGATAACAATGGGTGCAGGAGACATTTACAAAGTTGGTGAAGATCTCGTGAAATAGCCATAATACCAAGCCTTGCGGGGCTTGGTATTTTTTTATGCTTTTTTCATTCACATACTTATCCACAACATCCACAATTTTTTACAAAATATTTGCACATTTGATACATTTTTTTTGCACACAAAATGTGCATTACTTTTTTATCATTTTTATCAAGTATATTGGCATTTTGGCAAACTTTCCACGAAGTTATCCACATTATCCACAATTTTTATGCTGTTAATGGTGGATAAGTGCCCCTATTTTCTTTTTTTCCACAGTGTGCTATTATACGTTCATCAAATATAGCATTGAGGAATTTACATCATGAGACCACTTACTTTACAATCCAGAATTACACTTAATTACACACTTGTACCTGACTATTTTTTAGATAATTACATGCCTAAGGCAAGTGGTGAATTTGTTAAGATATACTTATATATATTGAGATGTCTCGGCTCCGGCACACCTGCCATTGCATGCGATGTTCTTAAGAATGGCTGTGCATCATACTCAGGCAGTGATGACTGCTTCTGCGTCTCTTTTCTTGCAGACAAGCTTAATCTTACTGAGAATGATGTTATGCGTGCACTTAAGTACTGGGAGAATGAAGGTCTTCTGATTCTTACATATGCGAACGGTTCGTCAGGCAACGGCGCAGCCGATGGTGAACTTACGGGCATTACACTTGCAGATATTACAATGTCTGCTGACGACACTTTCAGCACTGCTGCCAATGAGTCAGCGGTAACCAGCCAGGCAACAGCTCCGGCCGCAATGGTATCAGCTCCTGAAGTATCTGTTTCTGAAGTATCTGTTCCTGAGAAGCCTTCATATACGGCAGCACAGCTTAAGGAATTTGCTGCCAATGAAGAGTTAAGCCAGCTTCTCTATATTGCCCAGATGTATCTTGGCAAGACGCTTACAGCCACTGAGACTAATTCGATGATTTTCTTTTACGATACTTTGAAGATGTCCGCCGATGTTATAGAATACCTCCTTGAATACTGCATTTCTAAGGAACACAGAAGTATGCGCTACATAGAGAAGGTGGCGATTGACTGGGCTGAACATGGCATATCATCTCTCAACGAGGCTAGGGAATATTCTGACAGTAAGTCTGAGGACATGTTTGCCGTTATGAATGCATTCGGAATAACAGGACGCAGCGCTGCCAAAGTTGAGCGCGATTATATCCGCAAGTGGCGTGAAGTATATGGCTTCAACACTGATATAATTGTGGAAGCATGCAGCCGTACAATTAAGTCTACGCATCAGCCAAGCTTTGAATATGCTGATTCTATTCTTACACAATGGAACGAACGCCACATTAAGTCTGTTGATGACATTAAGGCCCTTGATGCAGAGTACGATAAGGCACGTAAGGCTTCTATTGCGTCAGCTACAGGTAATTCCACAGGACAGGCTTCAAGAAGCAAGTCTGCCGGCAATAACAGATTTAACAACTTCTCACAGAGAGATTATAATTATGATGAGCTTGAGACACAGTTCGTTAGCCGCGAGCTTGTTTAATCAGGATATAATCAGGAGGACATATGTCACTTACCAATTCGCAGCATGACGCAATAATGAGAATATATGGCAATATACAGACGCGCAACCGTCATATTCATGATGAAAGGGTTGAAGAAGTCTATGCGGCATGCCCGCGTATACCTGAGATTGAGAACGAGATAATAGACCTCTCCGCAAGAAGTGCACCTATTATAATACGAGGTGATGAAGGTGCTATGGAAGAATACAGACGCGAACTTGCAAGGCTTAATAACGAACATGAACGTCTTCTTGCAGTATCCGGTTTTCCTAAGGATTATCTTGCTCCGATATATGACTGTCCTGTCTGCCACGATACCGGGCTTGTAGATGGCAGACAATGCGCATGTTTCAAGAAAAAGGTTGTAGACATGTTTTACATGCGCTCAAACCTCAAGAATATTGTTGCTTCCGAGAATTTCGGGACTTTTTCATTCGACTGGTATTCTAAGACCGATATTGATAAGACTACCGGACTTTCTTCTTATGATAATATGAAGAATGTAATGTCGATATGCCGTCAGTTCATTAATGATTTTGACAATGGTTTCCATAATCTTCTTATATATGGCGCCCCTGGAGTCGGCAAGACATTTCTCTCCAACTGTATTGCCAAGGAGCTTCTTGATTCATCTCACAGTGTAATCTATCTCACTGCCGTTGAGCTTTTTGATACATTTGGCAATTTTAATGATGAGGATGATGACGAAGGTACCGCTGTTGAGTATATTCTCGACTGTGACCTTCTTATAATAGATGACCTTGGAACTGAGCTTTCCAACTCATTTACCAATTCCAAGCTGTTCTACTGTATTAATGAACGCATGCTTAAGCGCAGGGCTACGATAATATCTACCAATCTAAGCCTTGGAGAGCTTAGCAGTGTATATTCCGAACGCCTTATGTCGAGAATAACAAGTACATACACAATTCTTAAGGTATTCGGGAAGGATATACGTCTGCAGAAGCGCAGCAGACAGCTTAATGCAGGCCGCTCATAAGCTCTATTGAGATATACTGCTATTGACTTATACTGCCAATATGATAATATTAATTATGTATGCTTTTTTGCATCTTTAAATTATAATAACACTAATATTTACATTTCACATGGAGGACAAACACATGCCACGCGACGAACGTCACACAGAAACTATCCCTGTTGGTGCTTTGGGTATTATCCCTACAGTCAGCTGCCAGTCACTTGGCGAGAAGGTTAACAACTATCTCGTACAGTGGAGAGAGCAGCGCGAGAATGAGCACACAGGCACTCTCGCTTTCACAGGTTACAGAAGGGACTCCTACATCATAGATGCCAAGACTCCACGTTTTGGTTCAGGTGAAGGCAAGGGTGAGATTAACGAGACTGTAAGAGGTTACGACATCTATATCATGGTTGATGTCTGCAACTACAGCCTCACATATTCACTCAGCGGCAACATTAATCATATGTCTCCTGATGACCACTATCAGGATGTTAAGAGAATTATTGCTGCCTGCGGCGGTAAGGCTAAGAGAATTAACGTAATCATGCCTTTCCTTTATGAGAGCCGTCAGCACAGACGTTCAAGCCGTGAGTCTCTTGACTGTGCACTTGCACTTCAGGAGCTTACAAGCATGGGTGTTGATAACATAATTACATTCGATGCACATGACCCACGTGTACAGAATGCTATTCCACTTAATGGTTTCGAGTCAGTACAGGCTACTTATCAGTTCATTAAGTACCTGCTTCTCGGAATTGATGACCTTCAGATTGATTCTGACCACATGATGATTATCAGCCCTGATGAGGGTGGTATGAGCCGTGCAGTATATTTTGCCAACGTACTTGGAATTGATATGGGTATGTTCTATAAGAGACGTGACTACACAAGAATCGTTAACGGACGTAATCCTATCGTTGCCCATGAGTTCCTTGGTTCAGATGTTGAGGGTAAAGATGTTATCATCATTGATGATATGATCTCATCAGGTGACAGTATTCTTGACGTTGCAACAGAGCTTAAGCGCCGTAAAGCAAGACGTGTATTTGCGTGTGCTACATTCGGTCTGTTCACTAACGGATTCAAGAAGATTGATGAAGCTTACGAGAAGGGTATTATCGACCACATTCTCACTACCAACCTTGGTATATCAATGTTGATATGAGTAAGTATATCGCTCTTCTTATCGATACACTTAATCATGACGCTTCTATCAGTGATATTCTTAACCCTGTTGAGAGAATCCAGAAGAGAGTTAACGAGTATAACGAAGCTCACAAGCATTAATCCGGCTTTCAGCAATATGCATTAATAAATATTTCAAATAAAACTGCCGCCACACAGTTGATATCATTGTGTGGCGGCAGTTTTATTTATTATTTTAATTCATATATGCATATTAATCCAATTTTTTCGCACTAGCTGCCGGCTATAAGCTTTATCACAGTTGCCACAAACGGCACCACAAACATCGCAGTCATAAACAGTATCCACATAATTATAAATACAACTGCAAATGTCCTGCTCAGCTCATGGCTGACGGTAATCTCTCTCTGTGATGCAAGTGAGCATGCTGCTACAAGAATCAGGAATGTAAATACACTTACTGCCATTCCGGTCTGTGTTCCCGCCGGAGTAAATGTCATCTCAACGGTATTATTTCCATTCTCAAGCATTACCCCCATCATCATTCCTCCGGCAACCGGTACGATTGAAGTACTGTTCCCATTAGTCTCTGCCTCCCAGTTATCATCATATCTGACCGGCAGCAAAAGCATGTTCCTTCCATCCTGCGCGTTAACATTAACCTTAACTGCATTACCATGCTTAACTCTGTATGATGATGCACTAAGTCCGGTATTGCTCTTCATCATATTACATACTACTGAAAGACGCCCCATATCAAGCACGCCTGCATCAACACCGGCAGTATCCGGCATTGCATCATTACCTGCCATATCATTAACCGCTATTGTGACGTCTTCATTCTCAAATATGCCAAGATAAAGGAGCCTCGAGCTGTCGTCAGGTCCGTACAATGTATTTTTAAGCGCTCCCGCCTTTGGGACTGCCGTAACATTACCGTTCGCGGATACATTTACAGGAATATCCGTATCCAGTCTTATATACAATGCTTTCCTTCCGTCAATACTGATTGCGTAACTGCCGGAATCTGCTTCTGCAATACGCACTTCTGACACTATGTCCTCGTCTCTTCCGGTTATCGCACGATAGATAACATTGTTACTGTCTATCCAGCTGTCATATGAACGTGATATCTCATAACCTTCAATATCCGGAATCACTGTCATGGCATATGGCAGTGTATATATAGAATCATATAATCTGAATCCGTCATATTCGTTCAGATTCTTATATAAAGACGTGTCTTCATCTGCCCTGCTTACAATCTGTGTTATGTGAAGAACCGCATCCGAGAATACAGTTCCGCCGACATCTGCATCTGTCTTATTATATACTCCGTATCCCAGCTTCTCTGCCATTCCATTCCTGCAATATGAATCAAAATCGCTTGAAACCGTAGGTCTCTGAAATACCGTTGAATAATTCGTTCCAAGGCTCATATCCGGATTTCTGATTCCATCTGTGGTCGACGGACTTACATCCAGACCGTTAGCTGCACTGACCGCCTGAATCGCGTAGTTGGCACTCTGCTCCGAACTGAAATCATAGAATCGTGGCGTTCCTATCATTGCATACGCACCGACAAAAATCTCTATTGCAACAGTTACATAACAACATTTTGCGCAGAATACCCTTTTGTTGATCAGGCAGACCGCTATATTAAACATCAGCATCGCCGTGAATACAAAGACAAAATATAAAAGTGCGTGAAATGTCTCATTAAGTTCAAGCTTATTATATATATATGCACCTATTGCGCACAGCACCATTCCGGCAAGAAGATATACAAGTCTCTCAAGCGGTTCAAACACTGCTTCAATCCTGTACTCAGTATTCTTTTTTCCGGGGGCTTCTATATTGAGCGGTTTGCCTGCAAAATACGCACCGGTACTTATAATCGCAAATGCAGTTATAAATCCAAAATGTACGCTGTATCCCGAGTATTCCTTAAGATTCCATATTCTTTCCGTTTTATCAATAATAAGAGGTATCAGCGTTATCAAAAGCGATATTAGCATATACCTTGTAATGCGTACTTCCTTCTTGTATTTAATAACTCCTATAATAATCAGTGCAAACGCAAATGACATTCCATAGAGAATCATAAAGTGCTGGAATATTCCAAGCTGTGAGCCATACAGTTCCGCTGTTATCGTCTCGTAATATTTCGTCCATATGCTTCGTCCCGCTGCCTGACTGCCTTCCCACATCTTTATTGCACAAGGCAGTACTGCAAACGCCGCAAGTCCGACACCGACAAGTGTTGACACCGTTATTCCGCCAACAAGCCTTCCCGCGGCATAAGCCTTTTCATTAAGCCTCAGGTCTCTGCGCATTCCTATTACAACGATTGCATATATTCCCGTAATTATGACGGCATATACCAATGCCATCATTCCAAGTCCGCTGTTCATAACCAGCATGACTGCCGTCATTATTATGTAGAACAGCCTGCCTCCGCCCTCCTGCATCTTATTATATGCAAGCATAAAGAGCGGAAATACAGCTGCAATATCCATCCATGGTGAAAAACATGAAGCATACAAAAGAACGTATCCGCTGAAGGCATACATTATTGAAAACAATGCTTTGAAGGAATACGGTGTTCCTGAGAATCTCTTATCATGATTCAGGAAGAAATACATTGTAACCGACATACATGCCATCTTTATAATTGTCATTACCGGAATGAATCCCAGAATATGGCTTCTCGGCACAAGGTATAACAGCAGATTGAATGGGCTTGACATTGAAAATACCGACTTCATTGCCGACAGATCAGTTCCCATTCCCATCTGAAGACTATAAACAGAAGATGCCCTGCCATGCAGGACATCCCAAATAAGGCTGTACATTGGTACAACCTGATGCATATTGTCATTATAACCAAAGCCCATCTGTCCGAACGGATAGATCTGCTTGATTACCATAATCAGAATCATGCCAAGGCTTGTAACAACCGGTGGTATCAGGTATGAATGAATCCTGGCATTTTTACGATTACCCTTAAACATGTGTAACTATGCACTCACTTTCCCCATGAATGATTATGTTCTTCTTACCTGCAGTAACGAAGAAGCTCTCCCCGGCTTTGAACTCAAGAGTTCTTGAATCCACAGTTATGCTGCCCCTTCCGCTTACAAATATTACTGAGATAAATGAAGCATCATCAACCATTATCTTCGCCTCATCTTTGACCGCATACTTAAAGCACTCAAAATACTTGCACTGCACAAGTCTTTCCATCTCGTAGTTATCATTCTGTACAAGAAGCTCAGGCTTGTTGTTATTGCTCACATACGGTTCAACATCAACTACATCAAGTGCCTTTTCAAGATGAAGCTCCCTAAGATTACCATATTTGTCACGCCTGTCATAATCATACAGACGATATGTGCTGTTTGAATTCTGCTGTATCTCACAGATGAGTATTCCGGCACCTATTGCATGGATAGTTCCTGCCTTGATAAATACTACATCGCCTTTCTTAACCTTAACTTCATTAAGAATCTCGGTGATTGTATTATTGGCAATTCTGTCACGTATCTCTTCCTTGGTTGTCTTTCTCTTAAGTCCGCAATACAGGCTTGCTCCGGGCTCGCAGTCAAGTATATACCATACTTCATTCTTACCGTACTCACCCTCAACCTCAAGTGCATATTCATCATCCGGGTGAATCTGTACGGAAAGCGGCTGCTTTGCATCTATAAACTTTATAAGAATCGGAAATCTGTCAAGTGCCTGACACTTCCAGCCGAGTGCTTCCTTGCCTATTCTTCTCAGATAGTCATTGAAAAGCATTCCTCTGTAGCGCCCCTCGGCAATTCTGCTCTGTCCGTCAGGATGTGCCGATAACTCCCAGCTTTCCGCAATGATATCATAGTCACATTTTTTGCCAAACACAGTACGGAGCTTGGTTCCACCCCACAGATTATCCTTGAATGCCGGGTCAAGCTTTACAATATCTGACACAGGGCCATTGTTATTATTGTCCTGTCCATATATCTTGACCATATCGTTATCTGTAAGCATATCACCTATGCCTACCTCAATTATTACGACATTCTTATCTGTATGGTTGGCAACTTTATGCTGCATTCCTATTGGAACAAATACACTCTCAAACTTGTGGTAATCTCTCTCCTGCGTTCCGAGTGTTATAGTCGCAACGCCCTCAACTACAGACCAGTGCTCGCTTCTGAACTCATGCTGGTGAAGATTCATGCTCATTCCCGGGAATACAGTTACCTTTTTAACCTTGTATCCGTTAGCTGATGTCAGCAGCTCATGTATTCCCCACTCTCTGTACGAAAGGCGGTTATAATCAAAATACTGTTCATATCTGTCATGGTTGTCGCGTATGATATCCTTGATATCTTCCACAGATTCCTTTCTGGATACATATACGGCATCATCTGTATTAACAACCACAACATCTTCAAGGTCATTGGCAACTACGAGATTCTTCTGCGCCTTATTAATTATGTCTACGTTGCTGCATTTGTTCTCAATTACATAACGGTTACCGATATCGGCAACACCGTCAATTACCGTAAGATCTGTAACATTGCCTACATCCTGCCACTTGAACGCTATCTCAATCACACGTGTGCAGTCAGGCTGTGCAAACACCGTTCCCTCTATGCTTCCTGCCGGGAACTTCTCCATAATGAACTCAGGAAATGTTACAACGCCTCTTATAGCTACTACTTTTCTTCTTGCCTCAACGCAGCAGTCATACATCTGTCTGTTGCATTTAGCAAGCATATTAAGATAGTCTCCGGCACGGAATACGAACAGGCCGCTGTTCCACAGATATCCTTTGTCATATGTGTATTCCGCAGCCTCTTCTATAGGTGCGCGTTCAACAAATTCCTGTATTGCATTATCTTTATGCCTAATATATCCGTATGATGAAGACGGTTTATATGGCTTTACGCCAAACGATACTATAACGCCGTCTTTTTTAACCATCTCCTTGGCTTCAAGTATTGCTGTCTGGTATTCCTTACCCTCGATAAGGTTATCTGCCGATACTACAAATATAAGCTCTGACTGGTTGCAGAACATACATCCCAGCGCAATTGCCGGAGCTGTCCCACGCGGCTTTCCTTCAAGAATTACTCTGTATCTGAGACCCTGAAACGCCTTCATCTGGCCCTCAACTATATTCAGATAATTCTCATTGGTTATTATAATAAATTCATCACAGAAGGTCATGTTACGAACAATCGTCTCCTGAAGAAGGGAACGTCCCTCCTTGATGTTCATGAACTGCTTAGGGTAGTTCTTTCTTGATAACGGCCAGAGTGTATCACCTGTACCTCCGGCAAGAATCAAACATTTCATTACTCGCTGTCCTCTTCAATATTGCGCGGCAGAATACTGTTAAGTGCCGCTACAAGTCTGTCATTGTCACTGCCTGTCCTAACTGCAAGACGGATATAATTTTGACCGTTAAAGCCTTTCTTAGTTGAAAGATCCTTTATCAGTATATTGTAATCATTAAGCAATATCTCTGTAAGCTCTGTGCTTCCCATTCCTCCGAGCACCTCGCAGAGGAGATAATTCGCCTGTGACGGGATTACTCTCAGATTGTCTATAGCCGAAAGGTCTTCAACATATTTCTTTCTTACAGTATAGAACTTCTCAAGGGCCGCCTTATAATCCTTTTTATACTTCTCCTGTATCTGAAGGAAGAACTCTCCAAATGAGTTAATGTTCCATATGGAAACGTCCTTTTTCATTGCTGCAATGAGTTCTTCATCAGCACTTGCCGCAACACCAAGTCTTATTCCCGGAACACCGTATGACTTAGAGATACTCTTTACAACAATCATCTTAGGATACTTTCTTATAATATCCCTGTCAAGATATGTTGTCTCTTCTTCCGCATCAGCAAAATCAACAAATGACTCGTCCACAATAAACCTTATATTCTTCTGTTCACACCACTGTGCGATACGAAGAACATCGTCTCTTCTGATGTAATTACCGGACGGATTATCCGGATTGATAAGTGTCAGAATATCAATATCCTTATCATCATAGAAATTCATCAGGTCATCTGCGGTATATGAATAATTGTCATTCTGTACAAAGTACGGAACTACATCTTCTGTGTTCTTTCTGTTAGGATACTCCTGAAATGTCGGAAATGCAATACCAAGCCTGCCCGGGAGTTTCTCCATGAGAGACTTTATCAATTCGGCAGCTCCGTTACCAACAACCATCTCGTAATCCTTAAGGCCGAAGTTCTTAGCAGCCGTCAGACTGTTGACAGCCATTCCTGACGGATATTGTGTAAGAAGGCTTGTGAAGTTAGCCTTCATCTCACTTATAAGCTTATTATTAGGATAAAACGGATTAACAAGATAACAGAAATCAAGCAGTTTAGGGAATCTCCAGTAACCGCCGAAGCAGTGCTGCATCTTCTCAAGCTTCTCTGCGCGTGTTGCAAAAAGAATCTCCGCAATGCTCAGATCCTGCTCATCATCTATCTCATACCATACCTCATCGTCAAGGCACACTGCCTTGATATCAGGCTTGTCAAGAAGCGTAATTACCTTAAGGACCTGCTCGTAATACTCATTATTGCCGAGAGCCTTGCAATAAGCTTCAAGGAATGGTACATAATGTGTTACCGAGAAATCCCTGCTGAACTTATACAGGTTAACTGTCTTATAATAGGAATCAATCTTAGTAAAATCAAAATCCTTCTTACCCAAGAAACTGCATATATTGTTGTCCTCGTCAAGTGTGACAACAGTTCCGTCCATCCAGCTCTCAAACTTTGCCACAAGTGTAAGGCTTGGATATGGATTATCCACAAGCTTACGCAGAACCGAATCATCAAATACTATATCTGATTCAAGAAGCAGTGTATCGTCCTTAAGCAGATAATCCTTGGCAAGATACAGTGAATATATATTATTAGTCTTGTCATATACTTCATTATTGACAAATTCGAGCTTTGTATTAAGATTAAGGCTCTTTGCGTATTCTACAAGCTTTTCACCCTTGTACCCTACAACCATTACTATTCTGTCAAGTCCCAGTGAATCAAGGCTTCTGAGCGTACGCTCTGCCATCGTAACACCATTTACCTTAACCATACATTTGGTTGAGTCATTAGTAAGCTCCTTAAGACGCTTTCCCATTCCCGCTGCTAATATTATAGCCTGCATAAATCCCTCTCATTCCGCCACAAACGGCTTTTAATATAATCGACTGCTTTTTATCTCTTTATCACTTTCTATTGGGCTGCCGAATTGTTCTGTGTCTGCTGCCTGCAGAACATTCCTACAAGTGTGACAGCCACATATCTTGCTATATTAACCGCAAGAATCGCAACCGCAAGTCCGTGAAGTCCTCCGAATAACACTGCCGGTACCGACGCTGCAAAGAATACAACTGCATATCCCACATTAAGTATTATCTGAAGCTTCTCCCCGGTAAATCTCAATACTATTACCATCAGTGATTCAGATATAAAGTAGAATATCTGTCCTGCATTAGCAAGCAGAAATAAAGGCTTTGCCTGCTCATACACATCAGGATACATAATCATTACAAATATATTGGATGCAATAACACTTGCCACAAGCACAAGCATTCCCGCTGCGAACAAAGCACCTGATATTGCAGACATCATCTTCTTTGTAAGCCCGCCCTCATACTTGGACAGATGCCCCATAAGTACACCGTTGAGCGGACTTGTAAGCATAGCCACAATCTTGCCGACAAGCGTAGCGGTATAGAATACCGTAACCTCCGCAGAACCTACAAAAAGCATAATAAGTATTCTGTCAGCATTCATGATCATACTTGAAATCAGATATGCCAATGAAAGCTGCCATACTGACTTCATAACGCCGGCACGATACTCGGATGCCTCAAACAACGGTCTTTTATAAAGGTTACCTGTCATGCACACATACACGGTTGCAAGCACTTCACCCAGTGCAATCGCAATTCCCCACGAATGGGTAACCGGATACAGGAGCGTACCTGCCGCATATCCTATCGCAATTACGATATAATACTTCATGAAGCCTTTATAATTAAGGGCAAGCTTATATTGGACATCGCCGTAGTATCTGAGCACACTTGCTATCATAAGCACAGCCGAACTCACATACATAACCGGATTGAGCGCCTTGAA
>CAMBEF010000032.1 GCA_945865495.1 uncultured Bacteroides sp.
CTTTTCCTATGTTGTCAGCAGGGACCTCAAGTCTGAAATCAAACCACGGCTCAAGCAGGATATTACGTCCGCTTCTCAACCCCTGACGCACGGCGCGGTATGTTGCCTGACGGAAATCGCCGCCCTCTGTGTGCTTATCATGCGCCCTTCCCGCAATCAGAATGATTCTCACATCCGTAAGCTCTGAGCCCGTAAGCACGCCGGGATGTATTCTCTCCTCAAGATGTGTGAGAATAAGTCTCTGCCAGTTCTTATCAAGCTCATCCGAACTGCATAACGAAGCAATCTGTACACCGCTTCCGCGCTCTCCCGGCTCCATAAGCAGATGCACCTCGGCATAATGTCTTAATGGCTCAAAATGTCCTATTCCCACAACAGGCTCTGCAAGTGTTTCCTTATAAACAATGCTTCCCGCATCAAATTCAGCTTCAATGCCGAATCTGTCCGCAAGCGTGCTCTTAAGAATCTCCATCTGCACCTGCCCCATGACCTGAATATGAATCTCACGGCTCTCCTCCTGCCATGTGACATGAAGCTCCGGCTCTTCCTCCTCAAGCTGCCTCACCTTGCCAAGCGCAACAACCGGGTCAGTCTCGTCATTAAGAATAAGGCGGTAGGTAATTACCGGTTCAAGCACCGGTGCCGAGTTCTCGCTCTCAATTCCAAGTCCCTGTCCCGCAAATGTTTTCAGAAGTCCGGTTACCGCGCATATATCACCTGCCTCAACCTTCTCCGTCATCTGATAGCCCGCACCGTTATACAGACGAAGCTGGTCAGCCTTTTCCTCCCATACATTGTCACCTTCAGCACTGCTTCTGTTGCCAATCATCATCTTAACCTTAAGTGTGCCGCCTGTAACCTTCATATATGTAAGCCTTGCACCTGACGCATCACGCCCTATCTTATATACCCTTGCGCCGAATTCCTCAGGATATTCCATGTTCTCCGTCATGGAATTAATTCCGTCAAGAAGCTCTGTAATTCCTTCCTCCTTAAGCGCCGAACCGAAGAAGCACGGAAAGAGCTTTCTCTCGCAGATTGCGTCATTAACAGAGTCAGCATCTATACTGCCATTTTCAAGATATTCCTCCATAAGCTGTTCGCTGCACATTGCAAGCTCTTCTGCTGCCTCAGGCTCAGATGCTATGTCTGACGGAATCTCCATGATATTATTATCAAGCTTATGCTTAAGCTCTGCCAGAATAGCTTCCCGGTCCGTTCCCGGCTGGTCCATCTTATTTACAAATATAAACACAGGCACGCGGTATCTGCCAAGGAGCTGCCACAAAGTATGGACATCCCCCTGCACACCGTCTTTGCCGTCTATCACAAGAAGCGCATAGTCAAGCACCTGCAAAGTTCTCTCCATCTCAGCCGAAAAATCGACATGTCCCGGCGTATCAAGGATCGTTATGTCACAGTCCTTCCACGTAACTCTCGCCTGCTTGGAAAAAATCGTAATTCCACGCGCCCTCTCCATATCTCCATTGTCAAGAAATGCGTCCTTATGGTCCACACGTCCTGCTTTTCTTATCGTTCCGCATGCATGCAGAATCCCTTCCGCAAGCGTTGTCTTACCGGCATCAACGTGTGCCAGTATTCCAAGTACAATTTTCTTCATACAACTCCATTCTACTGCTGTCCTGCCATTCTATCGCTGTCCTGCAAGTTCCCGTGCAATATCGCATGTCTGTCTGCGCGCACTTTCGAGTCTTAAAGATGCGCCGTTGCCGTCAGGAATATCCATCCCGTCTGCGCCTATATATTCAAATCTTCCTATACCATACATTCCGCAAAGTGCCCTGAGATACTCTGCTCCCTCATCTTTGGCCCCCTCTGCGATATATCCTCCGCGCGTTGTAAGATAAAGCATTGATGATGCCCTGCAAAGGCCCTTAAGTCCATTATTATCCGCACCAAATGTTATTCCGCTGACAGTAATATGTTCAATATAAATCTTAAGCTGTGACGGAAAACTCATATCCCAGTATGGCGCTGCAATTATAATCATATCTGCATCTGCGAATCTGGCCGCCTGTTCAAACATCGGATTATTCATCTCTCCCCGGGCAAGCAGTGCATCTCTTTGCTCAAGCATCGAAGCGTTAAACGGTTTAAGCTCCATATTCTTCAAATCAACATAATCAACACTATTACCATCTATTGCCCTTACTGCCTCAACGGCTGAATCCATAAGTCTGGCAGTACGCGACTGCCTGCCTCTTATGCAGCAGTCTGCTACAAGAATCTTCATAATTTCTAAGCCTCCTTACACACATCAATCCACGATACCGCACCGGCAGCAGCTTCAAGTTCATCAATCGTAAGCCGCACTGCGCTGTGGTCATTACCGGCTGCGGGATATACTGTATCAAATCTCTTAAGGCTCTCGTCAAGATACACCTCAATCCCGTCATTGATTCCAAACGGACACACACCGCCCGGCGCATGTCCCACAATCTCCTCAACCTCATCAAAAGGTATCATCTTTGCCTTAACATGAAATGTATCCTTATATTTTCTGTTATCTATCTTAGCTGTTCCCTCCATAAGAATCAGCACCGACCTGTCACCCTGCATAAATGACATCGTCTTTGCAATCATTCCCGGCTCAACTCCCAGTGCCTGTGCCGCAAGCTCAACCGTGGCACTCGAATTCTCCAGTTCTATAATATTATCTCCAAATCCTTTATCCGTAAGATATTTTTTTGCTCTCTCTAATGACATAATAATCCTCCATTCCGCAGGCACAAATAGCTTATACATACCTATTTATTATATTTGCTTATCTTGCTTCGTGCAACCCTTGACACGGCTAACCAGATGATGATTCAGTGTTCCCTTATGGATAAGATTACGGAAAACGGCAGGCTTCTTGCCAAAAAGCCTGCTCACGAATTCTATGATCAGGAGATAATCAAGATGATTGCAGGAACTACCGGCATGCCCCGGACTTTATCAGCCAGCCTGAGGAGTCAATGACCAACAGCTTTCTGTATGATTTTGTAAATCAGATGTATCTGTACTGAAGCAAAGACGAAGACGCTCCAAAATATTTTTACTGACATTTTAAAATATACTGATATACTTATCTTATAAATGCCATCCGTGCACAGATAAATGGAAAATAAATGAAATGACACGGGACGGCTGAAATAATGATTACTAATTTGCAGGGGTACCATGAAAATAGTTATTGCGATTGATTCATTTAAAGGAAGTCTTACATCATACGAAGCCGGCAACAGTATTGCTGACGGTATACGCAATGCAATGCCTGATGCCAATATTACGATAAGGCCGCTTGCCGACGGTGGCGAAGGCACAGTTGACGCACTTACCGCCGGCAATAACGGCATCATTAAAAATATTACCGTAACGGGACCTGTCGGCAGACCTGTAAAGAGCATGTACGGAATCCTCAACAGCAACGGCGCTCCCACTGCCGTAATTGAGATGGCCAAGGCCGCCGGAATCACTCTGGTTCCCGCGGATTTTCCTGCTGATATGCGCAATCCTCTGTACACAACTACATACGGCGTGGGTGAGCTTATAAAGGATGCCATCAACGAGGGCTGCCGCGATTTTATAATCGGCATTGGCGGAAGCGCAACCAATGACGGCGGCATCGGTATGCTGCAGGCTCTTGGCTTTGGTATGCTTGACGATAAAGGCTGTCAGGTTCCTTTTGGTGCCATAGGTCTTAAAAATCTTAAAAGCATCACAACAGATAATGTACTGCCCGAGCTTTCGGAATGCACCTTCCGCATTGCCTGTGACGTAACCAATCCTCTCTGTGGTGCCAATGGCTGCAGTGCTGTGTTCGGCCCGCAAAAAGGTGCAACCGCCCAAATGATTGCCGATATGGACAGATGGCTGGCACATTATGCGGATATCGCCGGAGACATTGCCGGAATGACATCCGGCAATGCTGATGCATGCTTCCCCGGTTCAGGTGCGGCAGGAGGAATGGGATTTGCATTTCATACATTTCTTAACACATCACTTGAATCAGGCACACACATAATTCTTGAGGCAACCAATCTGCGCCAATATATCAGAACTGCCGATATCGTGGTAACAGGAGAGGGACGCCTTGACAGCCAGACCGTTATGGGTAAGGCACCTGCCGGCGTTGCCGCAATCGCAAAGGAATACGGAATACCTGTCATTGCATTCTGCGGATGTGCTTCAGATGATGCCGGTGTATGCAACGATAACGGAATTGATGCATTTTTCCCGATACTTACCGGCGTTACTACACTTGAAGAAGCAATGTCACCCGACACCGCGCGCCGCAACGCTGCTGCCACCGCAGAGCAGGTCTTCAGGCTGATAAAGACGTTAAGCTAATTAATTACCAGACAACCTCCATTTTGAAAGGCTTACTATGATTCGTGAATTTAATGAAAAAGACTTGCTTATGGTCTGGCGCAGACAATAACCGCAAATAATCCATATTCCGTTAACTATTAACTACCGCCACTGCCGCCGGATACCGGCATTAATGCAACAGCGGGTTGCTTTTCTTATGACCAATTCTCCTGTATGATATAAACAGTTAAAAAAGCAGCTATTTATGCCTGCGCACAAACTTGATATGCGCAAAAGGCGGTGCAGGAATGGAGAATATTATGGAAACAAAAAATATCATTTTACAGCTTCGTACAAAAAAGGGAATGTCACAGGATGAACTTGCAGAAAAAATCATGGTAACAAGGCAGGCGGTATCACGATGGGAGAACGGCGAAACAATTCCGAATACAGAAACCCTGAAGCTTTTATCCAAAGAATTCAATGTTTCAATCAATACACTTCTGGGCGCACCGCGCAGGCTTATATGCCAATGCTGCGGAATGCCGCTTGAGGACGATTCCATTATAGGTTGCGACCGCGACGGCTCATTGAATGAGAACTATTGCAAATGGTGTTATGCCGATGGAACTTACACATACAGCAGTATGGACGAATTGATTGATGTCTGTGTGAAAAATATGGTGAATGAAAACATTTCAGAGGAGCAGGCACGCTCTTACATGAAAAATCTGCTTCCTCAATTAGATTACTGGAAAAGATATGAAGAGCTCAGTGACAATGGACAGTTTGATGAGTTCAAGCGTCAGTTAATTAATGAAATCAATGCGCTTGGTATAGAAGGAATGCCTAAGCTTGAAAAGCTGAATGCTCTCATCGGAAAATACGTCAATCTTGAATACACACTTCCGAATGGTTCAAAAGTAAGATTTCTCAATGATCAAAAGACTTATCTTGGAAATCAGCTTGAATGTGAATTCGGTAGTGAAAGGTGCTTCGGCATTGTTGCGGATATGGACTTTATTCTGGTCTGCACATATGATAAAGATAACGTCAATGGAGCTAACGCGATGAATCCGGAACTGATTCTTTATAAGAAGAGGTGATTCATTTTAATTGATTGGTATTTGCTTACCTATACCATACTACAAGAAAACAGACCCCATAACCGCACATGAATCAAAACCACCGATGCAGAATCCGCGCAAAAGTATGCGAGGCAGGGGTCGACAGCGAAACGCATGGGAATGGGCGACAGCGAAGCGCATCGCCCCCCCAACGTTATCCACAGGGATTCCCATGTGCTGATTAAGACTGTATGAAAGCGCCGGCACTTAGCGAGCCGCCGCGATAGCGGCAGGTGAGCTTAGTACCGCTGCGCCTTTCATCCAAGCGCGAGCGTGTCTTAATCAGCACTTGGGAATCCCCTCCAAAAGAGTCTCCAACGCCGCCAGAAATGCCGAATCCGTTGGAAAATCCTTATGTCTTGCTTCATACACAAAATATGGGTCGTTGCCGGGTCTGAATGTAAGGAACGGCTCGTGCCTTTCAATAAAATCCGGTATTCCCGCAACATCTATCGCCGCATCCTGCTTGAAGAAAATCTCCACACGCCAGTCTTCCTTATTAACCACTCCGCCCTTTATCTTACGCACATCTGCCTTGTGCGCCACTGATTTTATAAGGGCAATCGTCAGCAGATTGTTCGCCGAATGCGGAAGGTCACCAAAGCGGTCCGTAAGTTCATCCTGCATATCCATCTGCTCATCACTCGTCTCAATAGCCGCAATACGCTTATATATCTCAAGCTTCTGCGCCTCTGAGCGGATATAAGTAGAAGGTATAAATGCATCCACATTAAGGTCCACAACCGTCTCAAAATCCGCACCATTAGAGATTCCCTTAAGTTCATTGACAGCCTCGTTAAGCATTTTGCAGTACAGGTCATATCCTACCGCTGCCATGTGACCGTGCTGCGCTTCTCCAAGTACATTGCCGGCACCGCGTATCTCAAGGTCCTTCATTGCAATCTTAAAGCCTGAGCCAAGTTCCGTGAATTCCCTGATTGCATGAAGTCTCTTCTCCGCAACCTCCTTAAGCATCTTCCCCCTGCGGTACAGCAGGAACGCATATGCGGTTCTGTTAGAACGCCCCACACGCCCGCGGAGCTGGTATAACTGCGACAGTCCGAGGTTTTCTGCATCCTCGATAATCATCGTATTTACATTGGAAATATCCAGACCTGTCTCTATAATTGTCGTTGATACTAGAACGTCTATATCACCATTTATAAAATCATACATAATGGCTTCAAGCGTCTTCTCGTCCATCTGTCCGTGCGCATACGCAACATTGGCATCCGGAACCAGCTGCTGTATACGGCTTGCAACCTCATCAATATTACGCACCTTGTTATACACGTAATATACCTGTCCGCCTCTTGCCAGCTCTCTGTTGATTGCCTCGCGCACCATCTCATCATTCTGCTCAGTTACAAATGTCTGTATAGGCATTCTGTCAACCGGAGGTTCCTCAAGCACACTCATGTCCCTTATTCCGACAAGGCTCATGTGAAGTGTACGCGGGATAGGTGTTGCACTGAGCGTAAGTACATCAACATTTTCCTTAAGCTTCTTAATCTTCTCCTTGTGTGACACGCCAAATCTCTGTTCCTCGTCAATGATAAGCAGACCCAGATCCTTATACTCAACATCCTTCGATAACAGCCTGTGAGTTCCGATTACAATATCAACCATGCCCTTCTTGAGGTCCGTTATTGTCTGCTTAATCTCCTTCGGTGTCCTGAATCTTGACAGCATCGCCACCTTAACAGGAAAATCCTTCATTCTCTGTTCAAATGTGTTAAAATGCTGCTGCGCAAGTATCGTTGTCGGCACAAGGTACGCAACCTGCTTACCGTCCTGGACAGCTTTAAATGCCGCTCTTATGGCGACCTCCGTCTTGCCGTAGCCGACATCACCACATATAAGTCTGTCCATAATCTTTGTACTCTGCATATCATGCTTTGTATCTTCAATTGCCGCAAGCTGGTCTGAGGTTTCCTCATAAGGGAACATCTCCTCGAATTCACGCTGCCACACCGTATCCTCGCCGAACTGGAAGCCCTGCTCATTCTGGCGTTTTGCATACAGCTCCACAAGATCCTTTGCGACCTGCTCAACAGCAGTCTTAACTTTGGATTTTGTCTTGCCCCATTCCTGACTGTTAAGCTTGTTAAGCTTTGGCTTTCTTGCATCCGCGCCGGCGTACTTCTGCAGTACATCAAGCTGCGTAGCAAGAATGTAGAGCGTATCCGTTCCGCTGTATTCAATCTTTATATAATCTCTCTCTATTCCCTCTACTTCAATCTTCTCGATACCGCGGTATATTCCAAGACCGTAATTTTCATGTACAACATAGTCACCTATGGCAAGCTCGTTAAAGTCAGCAATCGCCTTACCGTTGTACTGCTTCTTTCTGCGCTTCTTATCCTTCTTTTCCTGTCCGAATATATCACTTTCGGCAATGACAACAAACTTAACTATCGGATATTCAAAACCCTTGTGTATGTTGCCGTAAGTTACCATAATCTCGCCGTCAACAAGCGCTTTATCGTAATTCTCACTGAAATATGAATCTATTTCGTTATCACGCAGGTCATCAACCATGCGCATTGCACGGGTTCTTGAGTTCGAGATGAGCACAATCCTGTATCCGGATTTTTTATATTTTTTGAGGTCCGCAACAAGATACTCAAAACGATTATTGTATGAACTTATACTCTTTGAATCCACCTTAAAATGTTCAGCAATATCCAGTCCTTTAGGTTTATATTCAAGAGTTGACATAACAAGCAGTCTGCGGCAGTTCACCTTTGCATATATCTCACGGCATGTAAATATCATATCCGCCTGACTTGGAATTATATAGCCCTTCTCAAGCCTGTTCTTCGTACTGTCGGTGAATTCAAACTCGACAAGCTCCATGCGCTCCGCGATTCTGTTCGGCTCATCAAGCACAAACAGCGTTGTCTCCCTGTCAAAATACTCAATAAGCGACACTGTATCCTTTACAAATGAATGCACAAACTTGTCTATATCAGTTGTCTCATTGAAATTATCAGGAATTGCCTTAAGTCTGGACAGTTCCTCATATTTGTCGGCTTTTTTGAAAATGTCTGCCTGCTTTGCGACCTCATCATTAATGGCAGTAACACCGTCATCTATCTCCGCCTGTGTAAGTACATACTCCGTTGCCGGATATATTGTCACCTTCTGAAGTCTCTCGATTGAACGCTGGCTCTCCACGTCAAATGAACGTATTGAATCTATCTCATCATCCCACAATTCAATTCGTACCGGTGTCTCGTCGGTAAGCGGAAAAATGTCAATTATTCCGCCACGTACTCCGAACTCTCCCGGTGCCTGCACCTGTCCCATATTCTCATATCCGAGCAGTACAAGCTGCTTCTTAAGCTGTGCGAGGTCAACAATTCCTCCCTCTTCAAATGTCAGTATGCCCGACTCAAGCTTTTCCCTTGTCATAAGCATATCGGCACAGCCGTCTATCGTTGTAACAACAGTGAGGTCGCCTTCATTTTCAATGATTGCCCTTATGGCCTTCATTCTCTGCGCTGTAAGCTCGTTGCTTCTGATATCGGCGCTGTAGAATATAAGATCCTTTGCCGGATAGAATACCGTATTCCTGTTGAAGAAACGGCTGTCATCCACAATTTCCCTTGCCTTTGCCTCATCATACGTTATAATTACACGACAAAAAGCATCGGCTCCGAGCGCCTGTATCATATGCGCTTTACCGGAGTCAATGCATCCGCTGAGCATCATGGTGCTGCCCTGCTCCGACAGCCCCTTTGTTATGCTCTCATATCCCGCCAGTTCATGTATTGGCTCATTAAATACTTTACTTTGAATCTTACTTTGCATTGAACTCATTCATGCCTTCCTCAATACCACGGTCAAGTACTACCGGCACTGCCCTGACTGCTTTGTCGATTCCTGCCCTCACATCATCAAGCTGCTCCTTAGGAAAATGTCCCAGCACCCAGTCAGCAAGATCATAATTCTTCGGCTTGTCACCCACGCCCACTCTTATTCTTGAAAACTGTTCTGTACCAAGATGTGCTATTATGCTCTTGATTCCGTTATGTCCGCCGGCACTTCCCTTCGGTCTTAAACGCAGCCTGCCGACATCAAGGCATATATCATCATATATCACCAGAACATTATCAACATCTTCCTTATAATAATCAAGCACCTCTCTTAAGCACTCTCCGCTGTTATTCATAAATGTCTGTGGCTTCACAAGGAGAACTTTATTGCCTCCGATCATTCCCTTACCGCATATTCCCTTGTGCTTCGCCATATCCATATTAATGTTATATGCATCCGCAAGCTCGTCTATTACTGCAAATCCAATATTATGTCTTGTTCCCTCATACTGTTTTCCGGGATTACCAAGTCCTGCTATTATATACATATCTGCTCCTATCTGCGCTTCTTTGTCCCATGCTTCTGTCTGCGTGACTTTTTCATGTTCTTCTGCCTATATACTATTGAGCTTGCAAATGCTCCCACCAGTGCAATCACAAGCATTACTGCTATCATTACAACAATTGTTATTCCGACTTTTTCAAGGAACTTTGGAACCTTATCCGGTGATGATTCACCGTCAGGCACTCCGTACTGCAATTCATATTCGGCCTTTGCCTTTGATTCTTCTTCAGCCTGCTTTTTTGCTTTTCGCTCCTCCGCCTGCTGCCTTGCCTGTTTTTCCTGCTCCTCATATGATGTAATATGTTCCATCATATCATTGCCTGTATCTTCTCCAACCGTAGTTCTGTAAAGTCCAAAATCCGAAATGCTGTACTCATAGGTATCAGATACATAGAACCAGCACCACTGCTGCGATACATGCTTTTTATATGCAGCTGTTGCTGCCTCAAGCGCCGTCCTTCCTCCAAGGTTGGCAAGCGGCTGTCTGCAGTCAAGCTTAATCTTATTCTCGCCATACAGATGTATATATGTCTTGGCAACATTCCACACTCCGTATTCTGCCGCAGATTCAGGATATTTATCCGAATCCATGCTGACGGTAACCGCCTCCTGCATTGCAGCAGAGGTAAGCTTATGTGTTCCGTGTCCGTACTCGCCATCCGTATCCTGTGCCACACAGACCTGTGGCTTGAATCTTCTTATCTGCCCCACAACAAATGCTACTGCTTCGTCATGCCCATACAGCTTTTCTGCCGCCGCAAGGTCGTCTGCATATTGGTCCGGGAAATCACCGTTAACCGGGTAATGTCTAACTCCAAGCTCCCACAATCCGTCAAGCTTCTCATGCTCACGAATTACCGTCCCGCCAAAATAATTGGAAAAATATACAACCTGCACATTGAGCTTATCCTCACCCGCATACTGTGCGAGAACTCCTCCAAGGAAAAGTATCTCATCGTCCGCATGTGTTGAAAGCACAAGCATATCCGCCCTTGCACACTCAGGCTCCCACACCTGTACGTCATCAGGCAATGTTCCCGCTGAATATGCATCAATATTACATATCTTTTCCTTCTGTGATAATTCTATAACCGCTGAGGCTGTTCCCTCAGGAATCTCAACATACTCATGCAGAAATGCATTCTGACCGCAGCTCTTGATTCCGCTGTCATATGTAAGTGTCCACTCTCCCGGTCTTGCCGCCCATGTTATGTACAGTCCGTATATTCTGTCATTCGCATCGGCCGGTGTGATTGTTAATGTGTTATCTGCCGTGAATGTTATCGACGTTGAATATGAACCATCCTTTATCTTTGCCGTTGACTCCTTATTAGCAGGTACAATATTTATATTGACCTTTGAAGCCTGAACCGAAGAGCCCGCTCCGGTCTTCTGTGTATCATGCTCTGCCGTCTGTGTTGCTGCCGGCGTTGTCTGTGCTGTCACTGTCTGAGTTGTTGCCGCCTGAACTGTCACAACTCCAGTCATACATATACCGGCCGTCACTGCTGCTGTCATCGCAGCCGCTGTCGCCGCATGCATTATTTTTCTTTTGATATTACGAATATCCAACATTATATATCCTTCCAATCATCTAATCTCAATTATTTATTATCACGTATTCATTGCTATAATAATACCGATATACTAATACTACTTCTTTACTATTATTATACTCTGTCTATGACCTCTATAAGCTCTCGCATACCATCAATTATATACTCAGCCCCGGAATCCTCCAGCTGCTGCCTTGAAGCATTGCCGTATGTAACACCGCATGTGTGCGTCCCCGCACTCTTTCCCATTGCAACATCCATCGGCATGTCTCCGATAACCAATGTCTCACATGCATTGTATCCAAGCTCCTCAAGTGTCTTTAGAACCGGCTCAGGGTCGGGCTTAAGCTTCTTAGTATCATTGCCGCCAAGAATATACGGAAAATATTCCGCAATCTCCATATCTGCCAGAAATCCTTTCAGCGATGGCGTATTCCTTGATGATGCAATCGTGGTTACAATATGTCTTTCATTCAGTCTCTCTAACACGTCCGCCACATCCGGAAATATCTCCGGTGGCATAAGCTTTCTTATCTGTTCAAATTCCTGCCTGTATATAGTAACACATTCATCAATCTTTCGCTCTTCCAATTGCGGATATATCATCTCAAATCCTGTCTTTGCAGAAAATCCTATCGTAGACGCACACGTCCTTTCATCCGCCACCTCAAGTCCCATCTGACGCATCGTCTTCTGCTTTGCAGCAACAATGGCTTTTCTCGTATCCGCAATCGTACCGTCAAAATCAAATATTACCAATTTTATACTCACAAGACACTCCTTTTTTAACATTCACGCGCATTTTGATGCCATTATCCAATACGATAAATTTTAGCAAACGCAGTATAAAAACTCAAGCCATTTACGCGATAAATATACACTCATGTAAATGCAATAACAGGCAGCCATCTTACTTCCTGTGTCTCTTCCGTCATATTGACATCCGTACACAGTAACTGACAACTGCCTGCTTTTTTCATTATTATATTAATTCCTTAATCTACGCCGGCATCTCTTATGCCGGTCTCTGATATGGGTTATACCGGCATCCCGGATACTGCTTTTTGAGCCTGTTCCCTTGTAATATCAAGCTTGCTTTGCAGATATTCGACAATCTCTTCATCCGTCTTGCCAAATTCCCTGCATGCTATAATAATGCCATTAATTTTGCCAAGCTCTTCGCCCTCTCTTCGGATTCTCTCCTCAATCTCAAAACTTTTCATGTATGCAAGACCTACCTCTCTATCCTGCTTGACAGCTTTCACCATCTTATGAAGCTCCTGCAGCTCTTTTGTGCAGGCATTCTCCTCAACTGAATTCTCCATATAGCGAAGAAGCTGCCTCAGCTCCTCTGTCGGATTTCCTTCCGTACCTCTCGTATACAGAAATATTGTTCTGGCACCATCATCATATGGCAGCTCCGGAACCTCAACGCAGCGCTTTCCAACTGTATACACCATTCTGTTAAGCCCGAACGGATCATATGGCATGATAAATATGACAACAACGTTACGGAGAACACTATAATCACTGCCGGCTTTAATATTCTCTCCGTCAATCTTGGCGTGATAAAAACGTGCTCTTTTCGGAAGTGCTGCAACATCTTTTGGATTGTCATTCTTATCAGGCTCGATATCAAATATCTCCCCTGCCTGACCATCTTCGTCTTCCTCATCAAGATAGACATCCATCCTGATAGCATGCAACTCAGGATTGTCCGCAATCAGGTACTTCTGCGTTACAATATTAAGCTTACCAATCTCACGGTTAAGAATGCAGCTTAATATATAGCGCGATGCCTCCTCACCATACTTCCTGTGACCTATAAGGCTCCCTGCCATAAAGTCATCCAGAATATTCATCTGTTCCAAAGGTTTCATGTTTCCTCCTGTTCCCACAGTGCATGTAGAAGCAGAAAGAACTGCCGCCAATTCCCGTCTTCCATCCAATGCACTATGCTATAAAAAATTAAATTGAGTTACAAAAGCATAGAATTCATTGAATAAAGATTAGAAATTAGACCAGCTTACGCTGCTGAATTATAGAATATATGCTTTTAAATAATTGTAGCAGAGCAGCTGCAAAAACACAAGCTGATTTTCCGCATATTCGGCAATTACCCATGATATGAGTATGTTTTACAAAACATGAGAAAGCAGCACCGGCGATTAATCAGCCGGCGCTGCTTTCTGTTAGCATATTTAGGAGGTTATGCTTGTGATAATTCTTCATCAGGAGTGTTATTATAGGCTTCTATAATAGCATTCTGGAATAACTGTCTTGTTGCTGAAGTAATAGGATGCGCAATATCCTTATACTCGCCATCTGATGCCTTACGGCTTGGCATAGCTACAAATAACCCCTTGTCACCATCAATAACCTTGATGTCATGTACCACGAATTCTCCATCAATTGTTACCGATACAACTGCCTTCATCTTGCCCTCATTGGCAATCCTGCGTACTCTTACGTCTGTGATATTCATTGTATCCCCCTTTATTATTATTGATTAAGAAAAGTATGAAATACCATTCTCAATAACTATCTTTGGTTCACTCTCTTCCCCTACATACCTTGTGTTGGCCTTTATCGTGCCGTTACTCTCAACGATGCAGTTCTCAATGTATGCATTGTCGCCGATATATGTATTATTAAGTATAATCGAATTCTTAATTACACTGTTATTGCCAATGTAAACCTTCTTGAACAGGACTGAATTCTCAACCATACCATTGATTATACAGCCGCTTGCAACAAGACTGTTCTTGACATTAGCACCATAGTTATACTTAGCCGGAGGCAGATCATCTACCTTGGAATATATATCCGGATATTCCTTAAAGAAATAATTACGGATATCCTTATCAAGGAAATCCATATTCGTCTTGTAATATGAATTAACCGTTGATATGTTGCTCCAGTATGTATCAAGCTTATATCCGTATATCCTCTTCAGATTCTTATATCTGATAAGAATATCTTTTACAAAATCATGTCTGTCTTCCTCAGCAGCCTTCTCAATCAGTTCAATCAGAAGACGTCTTCTTATTACATATACTCCGATAGATGCAGTTGTAAGATTAGTCTCTATAGGCTTCTCATCTATCTCTGTGATTCTGCCCTCCGGAGACATACTTACAAGTCCGAATCTCTTAAGGTCTTCCTTATCATCGAGCTTCTTTACAACCATAGTAATGTCTGCTTTCTTCTCGATATGATATTCAAGTACCTTGCCATAGTCAAGCTTATAGACACCATCTCCTGATGCTATTACTACATATGGTTCATGACTCGTCTTAAGGAAATGCAGATTCTGATACAATGAATCTGCTGTTCCTCTATACCAATAGCTGCTGTCTGCCGTTATCGTAGGTGTAAATACAAACAGTCCGCCCTGCTTACGTCCGAAATCCC
>CAMBEF010000033.1 GCA_945865495.1 uncultured Bacteroides sp.
ATATATCCAGGGCCGTAAGCTGTAAGGCCTGCAACAACCTCTGTCTCCATATCAAGAACGCCGCCCTTGGCTCTTTCTTCCTTCTGTAACTCCTGAAGTCTTCCCCAAAGCTTGTTAGTAGCTTCTGTTGGTCCCTCAAGGAAACTCTCATCTCCATCATAAGGCTTGTAGTTATTCTGGATGAAATCTCTTACGTTAATTTCCTCTTTCCAGAGTCTGCCTTCAAAACCATTCCACTGTTCTTTTTCCAGCATCTTGTTCATTCCTCCTGTATATTGTATACAATGTTGATTATAAAGATAAAACGAAAATACATATTAATATTAAAATGTATCATCGTTTTCCTGCTACGCTTATAATATATGACATGATTGTTAAAAAATCAACAACAATTTTTGCCTTTTTTGCTTTGTATTTGATTATGTACAATTTCACAACTGTTAATGAATATTTTGTATCAGTTTAGGTACATTTGTACAAATACAGTGAGCATTTGTCCGTGTGTGGCGTACACGGCAAAAGCAGCCGCCTGATATGCACATATAATATTATCGCAGCTGCCTTCATCCATTTCATCATTATCTTTTCCTTGTTGTGCCTTTGTTTATCTATTTTTTCTATTTTCTAAGTGATGTTTTAAGACTCTTTAGTGTATCAGTTAATATCATGAGTTCGCGGCTTGTGCAGTCATCAAGAAGTCTGGATATGTCTGCCTTATACGTGGGCTCTGCATTATCCAGCTCGTCACATAGGAGCTCATCAGCAGAACACGATAGTGCATTAAGTATGGCAATAAATACTTTGAGGCTCGGTATGCAGTTTCCCGTCTCTATATGAGAAATATGTGTTGTGCCCACGTCACACAGCTCGGCTAACTTCTCCTGGGACATGTTAACCTCCTGCCTTCTTACTCTTATCCTGTGACCAATTTCCTTATAATCTATCATCACTTTACAACCTCCGGTTGCATTATATGTGCAATTCGACTATAATATAATGGCATTAAAGTGCAATTAGATTATATAATGCAAAGGAGAGTAAAATGATTAAGAAAAACTTGAGATTAATGCTGGTAGCACTAAGTGTAACAATGCTCGCGGGATGCGGAAGCACTCAGGCTTCAGATGCACCTGCCGGTACAACATCCGACACTGTTGCAGAGGCGTCCGAAGCAGGCAAAAACAGCCAGAGTTCATCTAACGGGTATTACACCGTTAACAGCGATGGCAAATATTCCTACAACACTTCTAAGTTTGACCCGAAGAAGTTTTCAGGAACAATCTATCTGAACAACACAGCCGTCAAGCTTCCGGTCACATATGAGAGCCTTGCTGAGAAGAATATCTATGTAGGCAGCACCGAGTGGTTCTCCAGCGAAGAAGGTTATGAGGCTTCTTTTGCCAAGAAGACTGTTGATGCAGGTTCACACAGAACAGACGGTCTTGTCTACAAGGCAGCAGATGCTGATGCGGTACGATGCACTAACTTCGGTACATTGATGATTTACAACCCTTCCAAAGAGAAGGCTTCTTATGACAAGTGCCATATAGGACGTCTCGATACATCAGGAATGGATATCAACAGCACAACCAAGAATGCCTGCATAATGTTCTATGGAGAAGAAACAGGAAAAAAGATGTATAATGGAGACCGTTTCACAATTGATACTGCCATGGAATTATTCGGAGCTCCTGCTGTCGTCGACAAGAGCAACGTATTTCTTGTATATCCTTATGAGAATTATGTAATTGTTGTTTCCAACTCTTATAGAGATAAAGCAGATCTTATATTCATCTATTCATGGGATTACTTCAAGAAAGAAAGCGAGGATTTATATAACATAGTTCCTTCACAATACAGATACAATCACTAATCATCCGTAACAACAAAGAAGCAGCCGGAATCAATCCGGCTGCTTCTTATTATCTTGAATAATCTGATATATAGATATATATGTAAATAACTAATCCTACGGATTATTCAGCCTGTGGAGCTCCTACAGGACATACGCCCTCACATGCGCCACAATCGATGCATGTATCTGCATCAATAACCATCTTGCCATCGCCTTCGCTGATTGCGTTAACAGGACATTCTGCAACACAAGCACCGCAGCTTACGCAGTCATCAGAAATAACATGTGCCATGATAATACCTCCTTAAGAAATTGAATAATTGTTTAATTATTATACGATATTTTTTCGCATTAATCAACACAATCATAAAATTTTTATCATTTTCAAAATGTTATAACATATTGATTCTCATTATCTATAATTCAGCCAAATCTAGCCAAAATTACGTCCGTCCTGTGGCCTTGCCATATCCGCAAACTTAGTCTGCTCGGCAATCCAGGCCATCTGTACAGTTCCTATAGGGCCGTTACGCTGCTTGGCTATGATTACTTCAGCAACGCCCGGAATATCTGTATCCTTATTGTAATAATCATCCCTGTAGAGGAACATTACAACATCCGCATCCTGCTCAATCGCTCCCGATTCACGAAGATCGGAAAGCATCGGTCTGTGGTCATCTCTCTTCTCAACGGCACGGCTGAGCTGTGACAGTGCCACAACCGGAACCTCAAGCTCTCTTGCAAGCTGCTTCAACGCTCTCGATATATCTGAGATCTCCTGCTGTCTTGAATCCGAAGAACGCCCGCTTCCGCTCATGAGCTGAAGGTAATCGATAATAATAAGACCCAGATTACTCTCAAGCTTCATCTTACGGCACTTAGAGCGCATCTCACCTATTGATATACCCGGCGTATCTTCTATTATAAGGTGTGACTTGGCTATATTATCAGCACCCTCAAGAAGCTTCGCCCAATCCGAGCCGTCAAGACGGCCCTTTCTCAGCTTATCGGCATCAACGCCTGATTCAAGTGAAAGCATACGGTTAACAAGCTGTACATTGGACATCTCAAGTGAGAATACTGCAGTTGTTATTCCTTCCTTGAGTGCCACATGGTCTGCCACATTAAGCACAAATGCCGTCTTACCCATAGACGGACGCGCCGCTATAAGTATAAAATCAGACGGCTGAAGTCCCGAGAGCTTATAGTCGAGATCCTTAAACCCGGTCGGAATTCCCGTAACTGCACCTCTGTTACGCGCCGCCGCTGATATCCTGTCTATTGCTTCAACAACAACATCCCCGATAGGCATGGAATCCTTGCTTGCCTTTGACTTAACAAGCTCAAATACCTTTTTCTCTGTATCCGCAAGAATATCTTCAGTCTCTCCGGTGCCTGCGTAACACTGATTAGCAATCTCTTCCGTAGTTCTTATTATATTGCGGAGCATTGCCTTATCCTTGACAATCTCAGCATACTGCCTTATGTTGGCAGATGTAGGAACTGCCTCAAGCAGTTCCCTTATAAAATCGATTCCGTATACTTCTGCAGGAACGTTGCGCGCCCTTAGCTCCTCCTGAAATGTCACGAGGTCCACCGCTCTTCCCGCATTGTTCATATCAACCATAGTCTGGAACATGGTTCCGTACTGGTTGTGATAAAAATCATCCTTATTAAGAATCTCAGCAGCAGCAATAATGGCATCCTTATCCATAAGCATTGAACCGACTACAGACTGCTCTGCTTCGATACTGTTAGGCATGACTCTTCTGATAACAGCTTCTTCCATTCTGTCCTCCTGCTTTACTTCTGTTCAACCTCAACAGTCAGTTCAGCAACAACCTCCTTATGAAGCTTAACAGGAAGATGGAATGTTCCTGCCATTCTTATAGGCTCATCTATCTTAATCTTTTTCTTATCAAGCTCAAGTCCCGCCTGCTCCTTCGCAGCTTCAGCAATCTCCTTGCCTGACACGCTTCCGAATGTTCTTCCGTCCTTACCGCCCTTGATAGAAAGAACTATCTTCTTAGATTCGATAACTTCCTTAAGAGCTATCGCTGCATCAAGCTCCTCCTTGGCAAGCTTGGCCTCATGTGCCTTAGTCAGCTTAAGGTCATTAAGATTCTTGGCATTAGCCTCAACTCCAAGCTTCTTAGGGAGCAGAAAATTCCTTGCATATCCTTCACTGACTTTTACCTTATCACCCTTCTTACCGAGTGCCTTAACATCCTGCATAAGTATAACTTCCATTGTAATATCCTCCATTCCTGCGTCTGATTACGCATTCAGTCTGTAAATATTCTATAATTCATCATTTACAATCATCTCATCAAGAGTCTCTTTCAACTCGACAATTACATTATTAATCGTTGTATCCTTAAACTGTGCACCGGCAACTGTCATATGACCGCCGCCGCCAAGCTTTTCCATGATCAGCTGTACGTTCACCTCATCTATTGAGCGCGCACTTATATATATCTTATCCTCGTACTTGGTTATGACAAATGATGCCTTAATTCCCCTGATATCAAGAAGCTCATTAGCTGCCTGCGCACCGCCGATTGTAGGGCTCTTAAGCCCGTCACCTTCAAATACGGAGATTGCATAACTGTCACGATATACCTCAGCCCTGCTCACGGTAGCTGCCACTGCCTTATACTCGTTCATATCATTACGCAGAAGCTTCCTTACCCTGCTGACATCCGCACCATTACGGCGCAGATATGCTGCAACTTCAAATGTTCTCGGGCCTGATTTTGAATTAAATCCATCCGTATCAATTACGATTCCCGCATAGAGTGCATCAGCTTCAAGGCCTCTTAACTTCGTACCCTCATTAACATATGTGAGCATCTCAGCCACCATCTCACTTGCTGATGATGCAGACGAATCGACATATGACATAAACGTATCTGTAATCGGATCACTTGTCTGTCTGTGATGGTCGAACACAATCTTAGTCCTGCATATGTTAAGCAGCTCCGGACAATCCGTAATCTGTGGTCTGTTAACATCAACAACGATAAGCACTGTAGAAGGGCTGACCCTCTCAAGCGCGTCCTGGCCTGTATAGAACATATCCTCAGGATAATCGTCATTGGACGTGAATCTTGCCATAAACGGCTCTACTGTTGTTGTAACCTCACTGATAACTATATGGGCGTTCTTCTTCATCTTACGCGCCATAAGATATATACCTATGGCAGAACCGAATGAATCAATATCCGGCAGCTTATGTCCCATTATAAGGAACTCATCATTGTTCTCCATAACACGCATAAGTGCCTGAGCCTTTACACGTATCTTAACACGGTCATTCTTCTCCGCGAGCTGGCTCTTACCTCCAAAATATGTTACCTTATCGCCTTCCTTAAGGACTGTCTGGTCTCCGCCTCTTCCGAGTGCCAGATCCATCGCAGCCCTCGCTATCTCAAAATTCTTTGAGTAATCAGCTGCGCCCGTACCTATGCCGATACTTAAAGTTATTGTTTTCTCATTGCCTATATTAATACTCTTGATGTCATTAAGAATACTGAACTTATCAGATATAAGCTTCTCAAGATAGCTGTAAGTAAATACAGCCAGATACTTGTCCTTCTCAAGCTTTCGTACTATCGCCGCACCCGGAGAGAAATACTTGTTCACTCTCTTATCTATAAGTCCGAGGAACAGTGAACACCTTGCATCCTCAATACCTTCAAACGCTTCATCATAATTATCAATATAGATCAGTCCGGCAACAAATCCTTCATCGTGTATCTGCTTTCTGTAACGGTTAATCTGTGTCTCATCAAACATATACATAGACAATAATGCAGCATCTTCGCCATCAAGTATCTCCGACTTATCTATTGAAAAATCTATCGATACCTTATTAATCTCTATCTGGTAATCATGTTCATTATACGTTATGTGTCTTACGCATGTCTGATTCGACTTAGGGAACATCTCACGGCTTATGTCCTTAAATACAGTTGTTATGCTCTTATGGAAATCCTTCTCCCTGCCTGTCACCTGACGCATAGCCTTATTCATCCACATTATGCGCCCGGAATCATCAAGAAGTGCATAAGGTGTTGCAAGTTCTTCCATAAGCCTGTGCTGGACCTGTGCATAATCTTCAGCAAAATTAACCATCTGCCTTACAATTGACGGTTTGTAATAAAACCACATAAGAGCGAGGATTATCGCATACACCGCAACAAACGCGGACATTACCGTACCCGCAGGCACACTTATAAAATATATGGTAACATTAAGCACTACCATCATAAGGCCGGCAAGAAGAGGCCATATAAAAAAAGACTGCAACGCACCTGTCGTTCTTATTCTTGCTCCATTTTTCTTCTTAAACATTGCATTACTCCATATTCATACAATAGCCACATACTGTGGATTATACCACATACCGGATTGCATATCAACGCAAAAAGAAACAGCCTTTGTCACGACGCACGTCACAAAAGCTGCTTCTTTCTATAAAAAACACTCGCCTCACCTTTTGCTTATATAAACAGTCTCCCCAGACTGCCATAAGCGTTTAGTTGTTTAGTAAATAAACAATTTCTTCACGAGTGTTATATTACCACTTTTATTTTTACTATTCTCCCCCCTTTTGTGGGGGAATTTGCAAAAAATCTGTTAAAATGACTTATTTAAGTATTTTTTCCATGTTTTTATTTATATCCAATTCAATGCTGCTAATATGCAGGCATGAAAAATCCCGCAACGAATGAATATTCGCAACGGGATTTTGTATTCATATGCAATTAGTCAACTGAATATGGCATAAGTGCAATGTGACGAGCTCTCTTAACAGCTACTGTAAGTGCTCTCTGGTGCTTTGCACAGTTGCCTGTGATTCTTCTAGGAAGAATCTTACCACGCTCAGATACATATCTCTTAAGCAGGTTTACATCCTTATAATCAATTGCCTTACTCTGATCTGCACAGAAAATGCAGACTTTCTTTCTTCTGCGCATAGGTCTTCTTCTCATCTGAGTCTCAGCCTTATCGCCAGTCTTCTTATCCATGTTTGGCATAATTAGTTACCTCCTGTCCTAGTTAAAAGGCAAACCTTCGTCCTCCACTCCGTCAGGAATATTCATAAATCCATCGCCTGCTGCCGCACTTGGCTCAGGTCTTGAGTGGCCGGCATAAGATGCCTCTCCACTGGCAGCTGCAGCCTTGCTCTCTGCAAATTCAAGGTCATCTGCAATAACCTCAGTAGTATATACCCTCTGACCATCCTTATTGGTATAGCTTCCTGTACGGATGCTTCCCTGAAGAACAATCTTGGTACCCTGATGAAGATATTTCTCAGCAAATTCAGCCTGTCTTCTGAAAGCCACACAGCTTATGAAGTCTGCTGACTGCTGGTCACCATTCTGATTATTACGTGAACCGCGTCTGTCTACCGCCAATGTAAATCTTGCGATTGCCATTGAATCCTCTGCGCTCTGTGAATAGCGGATATCAGGATCCCTTGTCAATCTTCCCATCAAAATTACTCTATTCATACTTACTCCTTTTCCGGATGAACATTCATCCTGCCTGTTGTTTTAAAAAGAGCTGTATGTCAGTATACTCATCAAGCTTAAGCTTCTTCCTTAACGATGAGGAAACGAATAACATTGTCCATGATGCGGATTCTGCTTTCGATTTCTGCAGGCGCTGCTGCATCTGCATCAAACTTGATGAAGTAATAAAAACCGTCTTTCATGTGCTGGATCTCGTATGCAAGTCTCTTCTTGCCCCAATCCTCAACATTAGAAATCACACCGCCAAAACGAGCAACTAATTCCTTAACCTGCTCAACAGTATTGACTCTGACTTCATCTTCAACGTTCGCACTAACAACAACTGTTAATTCATACTTGTTCATGTACGTTGCACCTCCTTCTGGTCTCTGGCCCCTTAATCACAGTAAGGAGCAAGGATTTGAAATATATTATGAGACATAATACATCACAATGAGATATGATACTACACATCAACAAAAAATGCAAGCAAAAATTTAAGCCAGCTTAAAAATTTAAGCCAGCTTAAATTAATGATCCTGCTTTTTAATCAGCTTTTTTGTATTCTTCTCAACCATTCTGCGTGGAACCATTATCATATGGGAGCATCCACAGCATCTCAGCCTGAAATCAGCACCTACTCTGAGAATCTCCCATTCATTACTTCCGCATGGATGACCTTTTTTTAACTGCACGATATCGCCCACATCGTAAACCATATACGCTCTCCATTCATCACATGTTTGTATATCTGCCTAAAGGACTCCGAACACCTTTCCGAGCGAATCATGTATAAGCAGATCTGCTTTGCCGTCAAACGGTGTCGGTGTCTTGTTTATCAGAATCAGCTTATGCCCGCGGTAATATCTTATGAGGCCTGCCGCAGGATATACGCCGAGAGAAGTACCTCCGACGATAAGCACATCTGCCTCTTCTATAAGCCTGACAGCCTCACTTATATCTGCTTCATTAAGTCCTTCTTCGTATAAGACAACATCAGGTTTTATGCGGCCTCCGCACTCACAGACAGGAACACCGTCTGCGTTAAGTATTGCATCAATACCATAGAATCTGGCGCACTTTTCACAGTAATTCCGTAATACAGAGCCATGCAGCTCTACCACATGTCTGCTTCCAGCTTTTTGATGAAGTCCGTCAATATTCTGTGTTATAATGCCTTTCAGTATTCCTTTTTGTTCAAGTTCTGCCAGCTTTATGTGCGTTGTTGAAGGTTCTGCTTGCGGATAAAGCATTCTGTCTTTGTAGAATCTGAAGAATTCTTCCGGATTCCTCATATAAAAAGAATGACTGATTATCTCTTCCGGAGGATACTTGTACTTCTGATTATAAAGGCCGTCAACTCCTCTGAAATCCGGTATTCCGCTCTCCGTTGACACGCCAGCACCGCCAAAGAATACTACATTATCACTATCACAGACTGTCTGCCTGAACTTTTGAATTTTATTGTCATTTTCCGTATTATCTGTACTATACATTCGTTATAACCACACCAAGCACAAGACATCCCTCGTTGTCATAGAATTCTATCTTCTCTCTGGCATCCCTTGGATTATACTCAGAATCATCTATAAGAACTAATGACGCTCTGCAGTTTCTTGCTACTTCTGCACTCTTTCCGGCCTCAAGGATAATATAATCATAATCATCCATATTGTTATCAAGAAATTCCCTTAACCTGTCCTCGTCATTCCGTGAAAGAGTCTGTCTGCTGCTCTCACCCGAGAATATTATATTAAGGTCGCTTCTGTTAGTAAGACATCTTATCTTATCATCATCCTGTGTTCCGTCGAGATACTCACACAAGCCTTCCAGATTCTTACCAAGTCTGTATTTGCCCATAAATACCGGTGTTGTAACATCAGCATCAACAAAAAGTACTTTATTACCGGCATCAACAATCGCCGCTGCAAGGCGGAGCGCATATCCGCTCTCACCTATAACAGCAAGTGTCTTATACTTTCTTCCCTTAGCCAGAACTCTGTTGCACAGCTCCTTGTATGCCTTTTCCTGGGCAGGAGTTGTTGCAACCAATTTGTCAATATTTACACTGAACATTATTTATCTCCATTCCTGCGCCAATGCGCACTGCAAATTTGGAATCTGCTGCTTACTTAGGTATTCTTCCGAGCACTTCTGTACTCGAATTCTCTCCAAGGATATTAGCTCTTGGAGCTGTAACTGCTGCCTGAGTCTCCCCTGCAGCGTTCTTCTCTTCCTCAAGCTTAGCTTCTTCTGCCTTCTTAAGCTCTTCAGCACGCTTTGCTTCCTCGGCTCTCTTGGCAAGTATTCTGGCTACAGCTTCTTCTTCAGCTTTTGCAGCTGCTGCCTCTTCCTCTGCCTTACGTCTTGCTTCTTCCTCTGCCTTGATTCTGGCTTCCTCTTCTGCTTTCTCTATCGCAAGTCTCTGGGCTTCTGCCTTGGCTGCCGCTATGCGTTCTTCTTCGGCTCTGGCTGCTGCAAGACGTTCTTCTTCGGCCTTAGCCTCTGCAAGCTTTCTCTCCTCCTCAGCCTTAGCTTCTGCTGCAAGGCGTTCTTCCTCTGCCTTGGCTGCTGCAAGACGTTCTTCTTCGGCCTTTCTTTCTGCCTCTTCTCTTGCAAGTCTTTCCTGAGTCTCACGAAGTGCTTTTTCAGCTGCTTCCTGAATTGCCCTCTCTTCTGCTTCCTTGGCGAGTCTCTCTGCCTCAGCTGCTTTTCTTGCTTCTTCCGCTGCAAGCTGTGCCGCTAATCTGTCAGCTTCTTCTTTAGCCTTACGCTTAGCTTCCTCTTCTGCTGCTCTCTGAGCCTCAAGTATTCTTGCTTCCTCTTCTGCCTTGCGCTTAGCTTCTTCCTCAGCTGCTTTCTGTGCAGCTATAAGAGCCTCTTTCTCTTCTATTGCTTTTCTGCGCGCTTCCTCTGCAGCAAGACGTTCTGCCTCTTTTGCTGCTTCCTCAGCTGCTTCTCTCTCTTCTTTCTCACGTGCTTCCTTAAGAGCTTCTTCTACAGCTGCCTTCTGCGCAAGATCTTCAGCTGCCTGCGCCTCAGCTTCCTGCTGTCTCAAAGCTTCCTGTGCTGCCTTAAGTGCTGCTGCGGCAGCTGCTCTTGAAGCAAGGTCATCTGCACCACGTACAATGTTTTCTTCCTGTACCTCTGCTACAGGCTTAACATCCTGATTCTCAGGCTGCTCAGCTTCCTGTGTTGAAGGAACTGTCTCCTCACTCTTCTCTTCTACAGGCTTATCAGCAGCATTATCAGATTCTTCCGCCGGCACTACGGCATCCTGAACCTGCTGTGCCTCTGTGTTACTGCTCTCTTCAGGTAACACTTCATCAACTACAGCTTCGACAAGCTGCTCTTTTTCTTCCTCTTCAAGAGCATCTTCCATCTCAAGCTCAAGGCCTTCATCCTCCGGCTCTTCTTCCTGCTGTGGCTCCTGTTCCGGCTGACTCTTTGACTGTGGCTCCTGTGTCTGCTCAGCCTCAGCTGCTGCATAGTCATGAACTACAAGTTCAACATCATCAGTCTCTTCAAGACGCTTAGCTTCCTGAATCCTGTTATATGCCTCTTCGAGCGCTGCCTGTGCTTCCTTGGCAACTCTCGCAGCTTCTTCTGCCTTGGCTGCCTGTGTAGCCGCATGCTGTGCTGCCTTCTCTGCCTCATCCTTAGCTTCCGCTGCCTTATTGCTTGCGTCTGCATCATCACCCCAGATAAGGATATCTTCATCTTCTGATGGCTTAGGTGCTCTCTCCTGCTTCTGCGCAAGTCTTAAAGGTTCCTGACGGTAATAGCGCTCATACTCATCTTCGTCATCATCCTTCTTCTTGCCAAATGCTGTCATAATAAGAGCGATTATAAGCTCAATCACAAATATGACTGCTGCTGCGGCAGCCGTAATATATGCTGTGTATGTAATAAGATTAGGCTTTATTGCCACACCTGTGGATGTTCCTTCCTGAAGGACTGATATCTCTTCAATCGGGATAACCTTCTTGGCATTACTGCATGCACTCTTGGCAATCGCATCAACATACTGTTTTGCAGTATTCTGGTCAGGATTACGCACAGTAAGCTCAATTACATTACTGTCTGCAGGTGAACTTACGGTAAGATATGAAGCAAGGTCTTCAGAATTACCTGCTATACTCTTAGCCTCAGATATAACTATCTCACTCTTAAATATAATAGAAAAGTCTTCCTTAAGTCCGCCGCTTCCTGCACGAAGAGCCTGTTCACTATCCTTGCCCGGTATTACATAAAGCTTGGATGTAGACTCATATACAGGTGCAATCTTATTATACAATACCCCATATGAAACGCCTCCGGCAATCATAACTGCCAGAATCCATATTAATGCAAATCTTGCAAATCTTTTCATACCCGTCTCCCTTTCTTATATGTATCCTTCCTGCTTAGTAAAGGCTCTCCGGATACTTGCCTTCGTCAATAAGCTTTCTTATTGAAGCTACAACTGTTGGCTTATCTTCCTTATATGTAACACCGAACCACTTATCGTTGGACTCAAGAACCGTTACTGCAGCTCTTCCATCCTTAATCATTGAATCAACGATTGAAGGAAGGAGATACTCGCTCTTAATGTCACCTTCCTTAAGTCCGCTAAGGAACTCTCTGAATCCTGCATCAAGCACATCAAGGAACTCAGGTGTGAATCCCCACATATTCATTGACACATGGCTCTTAGGATCGATAGGAACAAGCCTGCCGTCCTTTTCATAAGCCGCACCGTCGGCAGTCTTTACGATTCCTGATGTCTCATTGACACCGATAAGATGTTCATTATCATCAACAACGCATACGCCTCTTGTTACCGCACCATTATCACTTAATGTATTGCCAAGGATAAATCCGGCCATACACATATCATATTCAACGTCTGACTTATGTCCGTCAGTAAGATACTCATGAATCTTCTCAAAGCCTTCCTTGCCATAATAGTCATCTGCATTGATTACCATGAACGGCTCATTGACAACACCCTTGCATGCAAGAATTGCCTGACCTGTTCCCCAAGGCTTCTTTCTTCCTTCAGGTACACTGAAGCCCTCAGGAAGATTGTCTATCTCCTGGAATACATATTCTACATTAACTTTTCTTGCGATTCTGTTGCCTATTACTTCCTTGAATGTCTCCTCAAGATCCTTACGTATTACAAAGACAACCTTATTAAATCCTGCCTCAACTGCATCATGGATTGAATAATCCATAATAATCTCACCATTAGGCCCCATTGGCTCAAGCTGCTTAATTCCACCGCCAAATCTGCTGCCGATTCCTGCAGCCATAATTACAAGTGTAGTGTCTTTCATCTTTTCATACCGCACCAGCAGTCCCTGCTGCCAGATGCTTTCTCCCTTCTGGATTAAAGTATATTATTTTTCATTGTAACACATATAATAAGAAATATCATTAATGTTTTAAAAAATATGCATACATCATATATATTACTGTACTTCAGGATAGTAGTACCAGCATATCTTGGTCACATTACCCGCCGCATTGGTATAAAACATAAGCTGTGAGTAATCATCACTGTAGCTTGCGAACTCTCCCTTATACGGAGGCTGGAAACTCAGATATTCGAGTATGCTTCCGCCACTCTCCATGTCATCATTGCCATTATAATTAATTATTCCGTATTCTATCGAATCCTTAATCTTCTGTTCTTCAAGCCTGTCAAGTGTTCTGCTGCCATACAGGAACTTGCCGAGTATCGTAGCATTGTCCTCGCTCATCACATTGGCATTAAGGCAGTTGGCATCTCTGTAGAACTTATCCCTTACATCCTGTGCACTCATGCCGACATGCGTACCTCTTGCAAATGTCTTCGCAGGGTCAGTGCTTTCAACTCCACACAGCTTCATAGAGCCATTTACACTCCAGAATATCAATGTACTCTTTGTACCATCTGAACCATTATATGTAAATATTCTCTCGGGTGTGGATTCAGCAGCCGGTGTCTTATCATCGTCAGGAGTCCCAACTGCTGCCATGACTTCTTCCGGCGTCATTCCCATTACGGCCTTGCCAAATACCATATCGTCCGTAGAGAATCTGCTCTGGCTGCTCTCCGGCAGCTGCGCATATGTTGAAGACTCTTCTTCAATATATCCGTCTGTGTTACCGGCATCCGTACTGCCTCCCGCTCCGGATGAACATGCTGCAAACGAAAACGCTGCTATGCATATGGCTGTTGCCGCCGTATATTTTCTTAATGTCTTAAAATGCATAAATACCATTTCCTTTCTGTTATGATGCCACAAGTGAGTTACAAGTGACCTCCCACTATTCTCCGACTATTATACATCATCCGACAGATTACGCCAATATGTCAAAATACTCATTCACACCATATTCACAAATAACCAAAAGGACTGCCGGTTCTATACTGCTTAATATTACGTCTGGCAGTACAGGGCTCCGACAGTCCTTTAATTTGAATTAAGATATAAGTTAACAACAATTATCAGAACTTATTGCTGTTCATTATGAGTTCACATATAAGCCTTCCTGCTATCGTCAGGTAATTGCGGTCTGCTTCAGAGCGCTTGCTGCTTCTGTTGAAGATATCAAACGATATCATAACTCCGCCGTAATCCCCATCATCCAGCCAGACCTGGACAAACGCTGTTGTCTCCTGCTTCTCGAGTGCTGAATATACCATTGGATAATGAGTATTCAGATGTCTCGTATTATTCTCCGAATAAACACCGCTCTCGTCAAAGTTAGACTTATAATCTCCATCGTACATTGGGAAATTATCTATTGCTCCGATATATTTACCAACCGAATATACACGCTTCCAGTTGCTTCCCTTGTATATGGCAATTCCGTCAACATCAAAATACTCCTGAATCTTGGTAAGTGCCTCATCAAGAACGTCAAGTCCGTCTGAATGAAGCTTAAGTACAAGTTCTGAAATCATTGAAATCTTCTTCTCATTGCTCAGCACCGCACTTATACCGAGCGGCCTGTCGCTCTCTTCACCCGCGTCAAGCTTGCCGTGCTTGCTCTCGTCATAGATGATATATCTGTTCTTGCCTTTTGCTTTAGCAATATAGAGCGACTTGTCAGCTTTCTTGAAAAGCTCATCATAAGCAGTTCCGTCATCCGGATACTTGGAAATACCTATTGACGTAGTCACTGCAAAATCCTTAATAACTCCGCT
>CAMBEF010000034.1 GCA_945865495.1 uncultured Bacteroides sp.
CTAATAATTACTCTCTGTGCTGATATCTGCTATCAGATATCAAAACAGCCTCCTCCTACGAATTCCCTGAGCAGTGAATTGTTCGGTATGTCTTCCGTACCATAAGCAAGGAAATACTCAAGGAATTTGAGGAGTCTCTTTGCTTCCTGATATTCAGGCTGGTCATTATCAATCGCGAACAGAATAGGTTCTGCAAACGGTTTCAGTATTGAAAGCTCATACACAAGTGATGAATTGAACATAACATCAGCCTGCTCCTGGAATGGGAATATATTCTGTTCCTCTCCACGCCTGACTGACTGCCACATATTAAGCGTGTGCTGTGCAGATGCACCTCTTGTTCTGGCATCCCTTACCATTCTCCTTATAAGACGTGCATCTGTTGTAGAGATTCTGTTATGCTCATCTATGTTAAGAGATGTGAGTGCACTTATATATATCTTGAACTTACTGTCATTAGGAATATGCTGCGTAAGCTCATCGTTAAGGCAGTGAATTCCTTCAATCACAAGAATATCATCAGGTCCGAGCTGTCTTATATCTCCTTTGTATTCCTTTTTTCCAAGCTTAAAATTGAATGTAGGAATCTCAACCTGCTTTCCTTCAAGCAGCTCAGTCATTTGTCTGTTAAACAGTTCAATATCTATTGCATGTATATCTTCAAAGTTATAGCTTCCGTCTTCATTAAGAGGAGTCTGCTCTCTCTCAACAAAATAATTATCAACTGCAATAGGATGCGGCTTAAGACCACAGGCTTTAAGCTGTATTGATAATCTGTGTGAAAATGTTGTCTTGCCCGATGATGACGGTCCGGCTATCATTATAAACTTTTTGCTTCTGTCTGATGCAATCTTTCTTGCTATCTCCGCAATCTTCTGCTCCTGAAGTGCTTCCTGGACAAGCATGATCTCCTTCATTCTTCCGCCCGCAATTGCATCATTAAGTGCTCCCACAGTATCAAGGTCAAGTATGTCATCCCATTCCGATGATTCCTTAAGTACGCCGAATAACTTTTTCTGCGGCCTGAACTGCGGAACTTCTTCCGGACTTGATGGCACAGGCATCTGGAGTGCAAATCCATCTTCATACAGGAATATGTCGAATACTGAAAGCATTCCCGTCGACGGCGCCATATATCCGTAATAGTAATCCATAAAGCCCTCAAGCTCATACACATTGACGTTTGAACCTCTTCTGTATCTGAAAAGACGCTCTTTGTCACTCATTCCAAACTTTCTGAATACCTTCACGGCCTCATCCGTACGCATAACATGCTTGATGATCGGCACATCTTTTGCAACGGTTTCCTTCATTATCCGTTTTACTTTGTCAATAAATTCCTGATTGACGGCACATGCATCGTTCTTAATCTCACAAAAAAGTCCTTTACTTAGTGAATACTGAACGTTCACATCCTTTCCGGGAATATCCGGAGCTATTCTGTGAATCGCGTAAAGCATCATAAAAAGTACGCTTCTCCTATACGCCTCATTGCCAAGTACCGTTGCAGTTGTTATAAATTCAACATTCTGGTCTTCTATTGCCCAGTCATTAAGTTCGCTGAGCTTACCGTCTACCTTGGCAAGAATTATTGTATCCTTTGTCTTTAACTGTTCTTCTTTTGCCAGTTCCAGTAATGTCTTCATATCAATCACTAATTCTCCATTCTGTCAGGATTAAATAACACTTCAAAAGGGCTGCATATATCTGCGGTCACTATATCAACACCCGGACACTCTCTTCCAATATATCCGGCAATGTACTTTATGAATACATGCTCTATTCCATAATGTCCGGCATCTATCACTGTAAGTCCCTGTGCTTTGGCATCTATGCCTGCATGATGCCCGATATCTCCGGTAACAAGCAGATCAACTTTCTGCATCAGTGCCGTCTTAATTGCACCTGAACCCGAACCCGGATATATTGCAATCTTTCTTACCGGTCTGTCCATATCTCCAAATACCTTTACAGTATCAAGTTCAAAGCTTTTCATGACACGGGATGCCCATTCTCCTGCTGTTATTACTTCATCTCCGGTATATTCAGCTACTTTGCCAAGTCCGTTTCCGTCAGGCATCGTAACTTCAAGCGTTGCGGCATCTCTCAGTCCAAGTGTATCTGCTGCAATACTTCCCATGCTTCCACATATATCAAAATTAGTATGCATTGAAAAACATGCAATCTTATTGCTAAGAAGCTTCACAAGCCTGCTTCCTGTAAGACTGTCACATGTAACGTTCTTAATGCTTCCGAATATAAGCGGATGATGGGATACTATCATATCTGCCCCACAGCTCACCGCCTTATCTATTGCTGCCTCATCGACGTCAAGCGTCACCAGTACTCTTGAGACATCGGCATCTTTGTCACCTGCCATAAGCCCTACATTATCCCAGTCACATGCTGCAGACGGCGGACTCATACGCTCAAGGACATCTGTTATGTCTCTAACCTTCATAATTCAAGTCACCTCAATTATCAACTAACTTTTCAGCTGCGTGCCGTGCATTGGTCAATCACATATTCTATCGCTTCCATATCTCTGTTAAGTTCTCTTAACCTTGCAGCCGCATGCACTGAATTGCTGGCCTCAACTTTTGCCTTTACTTTTCTGTATGATTCAAGTTCTTTTGCCAGCATTTTCAGAAGTACCGGGTTCTTCTGTTCTATGAGCTTTTCTCCATACAAAAGCTGCGCATATCGTCTTATCTCATATTCAGCATCATAATGGCAGCAGATAATTACATAATACTTGCCATCTTCTTCAACCATCTTCTCATTATCAGTGCAAAATCCCCGTTTTTCAAGGAATTTCCTGAAATGCATTATCTCGGACTGCGGTGACAGTACAAATTGCTGTCCATCCATGATAACATCCTGTCCGTCAGTAAGAATCTTCTCTATGAGCTTGCCACCCATGCCGCTTATTGTTATGACGTCCGCTTCGCCATGCTTAAGCCCGGCAAGCCCGTCAGAAAGTCTAAGATCAATGCTCTGCCGTACTCCGGCTTCCTCTACATTAGTCTCTGCTTTCTTAAGAGGTCCTTTGTTTACATCCATTGCAATAACATGGGAAGCTATGGAATTCTGTATGAGATATATCGGCATATACGCATGATCAGTGCCTATATCAGCAACTGTGCTTCCTGCCGGAACGCAGGAAGCAATAGTTTCAAGTCTTTTAGAAATCTGATACATATAATTATACCTGTCAAATCTCCCTGTAAATATTAATCAATCAAGGAAGTCTCTCAACTTACGGCTGCGGCTTGGATGACGCAGCTTACGAAGAGCCTTTGCCTCAATCTGACGTATACGCTCTCTTGTTACGTTGAATTCACGTCCAACTTCCTCAAGTGTTCTTGCACGTCCGTCATCAAGACCGAATCTGAGTCTGAGAACCTTCTGCTCTCTCTCGGTAAGTGTGCCAAGCACCTCTACAAGCTGTTCTTTAAGTATTGTGCTTGCTGCTTCCTCAGCAGGTACAGGGACATTATCATCCTGAATAAAATCTCCAAGGTGGCTGTCTTCCTCTTCACCAATAGGTGTCTCCAAAGATACCGGCTCCTGTGAAATCTTCTGAATCTCACGTACCCTCTCTACAGGGATGTCCATCTCCTTGGCAATCTCTTCAGGAGTCGGTTCACGTCCGAGTTCCTGCAGTAACTGTCTTGAAACTCTTAAGAGTTTGTTAATTGTCTCTACCATATGAACAGGAATTCTTATAGTTCTTGCCTGATCCGCAATTGCTCTTGTTATGGCCTGACGTATCCACCATGTCGCATATGTTGAGAACTTAAATCCCTTTCTAAAATCAAACTTATCGACAGCTTTGATAAGTCCAAGGTTACCCTCCTGAATAAGGTCAAGGAAAAGCATTCCTCTTCCTACATATCTCTTTGCGATGCTGACTACCAGACGTAAGTTTGCCTCGGCAAGCCTGTTCTTAGCCTCAACATCACCATTCTCCATTCTCTTTGCAAGCTCAATCTCTTCCTCTGCACTAAGAAGCGGCACCTTACCAATCTCCTTAAGGTACATTCTTACAGGATCCTCTATACTTACACCTTCAGGAACCGAAAGGTCAATCTTCTCGATATCAATATCATCTTCAGGGTCAAGTATTATATCTTCCTCTTCTTCAACATCATCAGATATCTTGACATCTACATTATTCGCCTCAAGGAAATCAAATACTTTCTCAACCTTGTCAGCATCAAACTCAGCATCTGTAAATGAATCAATAATTTCCTGATAATCCAGCATGTTCTTCTTTTTCTTTGCAAGTGCAAGAAGTGCTTTGCACTTTTCTTCGAATCTTGCATTCATATCATCAGCACTGTTCTCAGCGGCTGCCTGCGGAGTCTCTTCTGCCTCTAATACGACATCTGCTGCAGCTGTCTTTTCTTCTTCAGCTTTTGACTCTTTCTTAGATGTCTTCTTTGTTGTCTTTGTCCCACTCTTTGCATCAGCTTCTTTTTTAGCTTTTGCCGCAGGCTTCTTTTTCTCTTTTACTTCAGCGGTGCTGACCTCTTCTGCCTGTACTGCCTCTGTAACTGCCTTTTCTGACTTCTTAGCCATAATGTCTCTTCTCCTTTTATTTTACAGATGTATTTGGATATTCTGTATCTCTTTCTGCTCCTTTATTATATTCTGCAGTTGCGCCACATCTGTGACACTCCTGCTCTTTATATCAAGACTGTTTTTCTTTATCTTTTTTACAGTCTGATTAAGAGCTCTCTCCCTTTCAGAATCACTCAGCTCTTCCGCGAGTTCCCTGTTAAATATGGATGCCACCTTTTTCTGGGTCTCTCCATCGTCAAATGTGCTTATTATTGCTGCCGGATTAATCTGTCCGTTGTCAAGCTGCTCATACAGCCTTACAGCGACATCATGGAACGGCTCCTCTATAAAATCATCCGGTGACAGATAAGCTGCCACCTTCGGATATAACGACATATCCTGTACAAGCCATGTCAGCAATATCTTCTGTGCCTGGCTTATTCCATCTTCCTTCTCTTTGTGCGATGATGAAGTTCTCCGGCTGTCATGCCTGTCCTTCACAATTCCGACACGATTGCCATAATTGCCAACCATCGCCTTAAGCGCATCCATTGATACCATATACTTATCCGCAACTGCTTCTATATAATTGTTGCGTTCAAGCTCTTCCTCAAATCCTACTATACGCCCGGCAACTTCATTAAAGAATCTTGTCTTACTGTCAGGATCAGTCAGGTCATAGTTTTGCTCCATGGCGCTTATTTCATACATAAAGCTGTTCTGCGCCTTATCGATTCTCTCCTGAAATGCTTCCGCTCCAAGTCCCTTTATGAATTCATCAGGGTCCTTGTACGGCTTCATATTAATCACCTTGGTTGTAAGTCCCGCTTCCTTAAGAATCGGTATTGCACGCAGCGCTGCCTTAACGCCTGCACCATCACTGTCATATGTTATAAGGACCTGATCCGTATATCTCTTCATAAGTGATGCCTGTCCCGATGTAAGCGCTGTTCCGAGTGACGCAACAGCCTGATTAAAGCCTGCCTGATGCAGTGAAATAACATCCATATATCCTTCACAGATTATTATGTTAGGCTTTCTTGATGTCCTTGCTATATTAAGGCCATACAGATTGCGGCTCTTATCAAACAGCTTCGTCTCCGGGGAATTAAGGTACTTTGGCTTGCCGTCTCCCATAACACGTCCACCGAATCCGATAACCCTGTTATTCATGTCCATAATCGGAAACATTACACGGTTCCAGAACTTGTCCGTAACCTTGCCGTCACCATATGTAAACAGTCCCGACTCCTTCAGGATATCATCCTTGTAGCCTTTACTCTTTATATACCTGTAAAGAGAGTCACTGTACATGCTTGAATAACCAAGTCCGAACCTCTGTATTGTCTCATCACTCAGTTCCCTCTTCTTAAGATAATTCATTGCAGTACTGCCATTCTGCCCTCTCAGCTGATGAAAATAATAAACTGCTGCAAGCTTGTTAATCTCAAGAAGCTGTGACCTTATATCACGGCTTTTCCTCTCTTCAGGAGTCTCTTCCATCTGTGGCAGTTCAATTCCCGCTCTCTCGGCAAGCATCCGTACAGCCTCCATGAACGTGTAATTCTCATATTCCATGATAAATGTTATTACGTTGCCACCGGCACCGCAGCCAAAACAGTAATACATCTGCTTTGATGGTGACACGGAGAACGAACCTGACTTTTCATTATGGAACGGGCACAGACCAAAGTAGTTGCTGCCGCTCTTCTTAAGCTTCACATAGCCTGATATGACATCAACAATATCATTGCGTGAGCGTACTTCCTCTATTAATTCTTCTGAATATCTCATCCAATCTCCAACCTGCTTCCCTCATCATGTCTCATTATACTTTCCATGACCTGGGAACATATATCTCCTCAAACCGGGCAATTGCATAATGATCACTCATTCCTGCTATATAATCACATACAACCCGTTCTTTGGACTGATTATACTCTTCAATAAAACGAATGTAATTTTCCGGGAGTTTGTCAGGATTACCTGCATAATAATTATACAGTTCAGTTATCAGCTTATACACCTTAACTTCTTCTGCCTTAGCCTGAGGGTTACTGTAAAGGTTATCAAACATGAACTGTCTCAGCGACTTCATTGCATGCTCAATATCATCCGACATAAGAATGTCATCCCTGCCATAGCTGTTCACCACTATATCATTGATAAGCGTATTAAGTCTTGTCTTTGTGCTATTGCCAAGTATATCTGAATATTCGCGCGGAATATCATTCTCGCTGAATATTCTGGCTCTTATTGCATCATCTATATCGTGATTTATATATGCAATCTTATCTGACAGCCTTACTACCTTGCCTTCAAGTGTATACGGCATTCCTTCTGTCCTGTGATTAAGTATTCCGTCCCTTACCTCTCTGGTAAGGTTAAGACCTCTGCCATCTTTTTCAAGGAATTCAACAGTTCTTATGCTCTGCCTGCAATGACTGAACCCTTCCGGACACAGCCTGTTAAGCGTTCTCTCTCCTGCATGGCCGAATGGCGTATGACCAAGGTCATGACCGAGTGCTATTGCCTCAGTAAGGTCTTCATTAAGCCGAAGTGCCCTTGCAATACTTCTGGCTATCTGGGATACCTCAAGCGTGTGTGTAAGCCTTGTGCGGTAATGATCACCTTCCGGTGCAAGAAATACCTGCGTCTTATGCTTCAGTCTTCTGAATGCTTTGCAGTGGATTATCCTGTCACGGTCTCTCTGATATATTGTCCGCATAGGGCAGGGTTCCTCTGTACGGTCACGTCCGCGCGACTCATCGCTGAATGACGCATATCTGCTCAGATACTGATGTTCCCGTCTCTCCTGTTCTTCCCTTATGTTTATTCCCAATTCGTTCAGATCCATACATTCGCCTTTCTCCAAACGGCGTTTTCTTACGCTACATTATTTATATTCTGCGCAACTTCTGTTTTTCCTTTTTTATTTTGACATTTTTTTATATTTATTTTCAGCCTGCTATTCCTCCGATAATTCCACCGATGCTGCATGCTGCAAGTGCTTTAATAATCTCTGATGCATCCTGATTTATCGATTTATTTATCACAAGAGACATAAGCGTAAGTATGATAAAATATATAAGTCCTGCACTAAGCCCCATTATCAGTCTTCTTTTTCCCATACTTTTTGAAAGAAGGAATCCTCCAATTGCCGCAGACAAAAAATATACGGCCATTATCCCTATTCTCACCTGATTTTCCGACAGCTTAAGCCGATACATCATTAGCGCGATTATCAGTATAAATATAAAACTTGCCACATATGATGCGACTACTGATTTCACAACTCTTATTGCATTATCTTTCATATTTTCATTGCTCCACTCATACTTAATGTTATTGACAGAATATTCAAAATGCGGTAAAATTATGAGACATTTATATAAAAAAAGGAGTGATAATTTTTGGACCCCAGTAGTGTCTTACAAATCGTAACCATTGTTATTTTCTTAATGCTTTCAGCGTTTTTCTCATCAGCAGAGACAGCTTACATGTCAGTGAACAGAATCCGCATCAAAACGCTTGCCGATTCAGGCAACAAGAGAGCTGTCAAGGCGTTATATATCCTTGACAACACCTCTAAGATGCTGAGTGCAATACTGATTGGCAATAATATTGTTAATATTTTTGCTTCATCTCTCACAACAACTCTGGTAAGCCGTTACTTCAACAGTTCCGCAGTAGGAATTGCAACCGGTCTTCTTACTCTGATTATTCTTATATTCGGAGAGATAACACCTAAGACGACCGCTTCCGTAAACAGTGAGAAAGTTGCTCTTGCATACGCTGACGTTATCGCATTTATAATGTTTGTCTTCACGCCGATTATATTTATCGTTAATGGTATGGCCAGCGGTCTTATGAAGCTTCTTCGTGTCAACACCTCTAATTCCAAGAGTTCGATGACTGAGAATGAGATTCGAACAATTGTTGAGGAAAGCTATGAGGACGGCGAGATTGAAACAGAAGAAAAACAGATGATTAATAATGTGTTCGATTTCGGTGATGCCCTCGCCAAAGATGTCATGATTCCACGAATCGACATGACCATGGCTGATGTCAACAGTACATACGATGATATCATTGAATTATTCAAGCAGAATAAGTATACAAGATTTCCAATATACGAAGGAACAACTGATAATGTAATCGGTATTCTCAATATTAAGGATCTGATTCTTTATGATGCCAGGGATGATTTTAACATCAGAGAAATAATGCGTGAGCCTTATTTCACTTATGAGTACAAGAATACAGCCAAACTTCTTGAGGATCTGCGAAGCACATCCAACACAATTGCAATTGTCATTGACGAATATGGTTCGACAGTCGGTATTATTACACTTGAAGATCTCTTAGAAGAGATTGTCGGTGAGATCAGAGATGAATATGATGATGATGAGCGTGATGATATTGAGAAGATATCCGATAAGCAGTATCATCTCAGCGGCGCAGCCAAGCTTGATGACATTAATGATATTCTCGGAACATCATTTCATTCTGAAGAATATGATTCTATCGGTGGATTCATCATTGAGCAGCTTGACCGTTTCCCTGAGAAGGGCGATAAGCTTGAATTCCCTGATATGACAATTCTCGTTACGGCAACAACCAACAAGCGTGTAGATTCTGTTCTTCTTACGCTTAAAGACAGCTCATCCGGCGAAAGCACTGAGAGCGCTGACTGATAATTATGTTAATATGAGTATATAGAGACGATAATAAGCACACAGATATATATTTATCTGCGTGCTTATTTTGTTCATGCATTCGTATTGGGGCAAATACAGTATCTGTACAGTGGCTGCGCAATTACTTTTTTATAAAAAACATTCTGGAACTGCATACGGGTGATGAAGCAACTATCACCTCTGCTCCATTATAAAGATAACCTGATATATACCCTGTTTTTTCCTTTCTTTCCACGCCTGAACTGCTTCTTCGACACGATGTGTTATATATATGCCGTTCAAATCCGCTCATTATCCTCCTGAATTCTCTCTGATTATCAAATCTTAAAAATTCAAGATTAACAGGTTTGCCCTCGCACATCACCCAGAGAGTCCTGTTCTGTCCCCAGCCTCCTGCAAGTCCGTCTATATCCATTGACATTATTGAATCGGCAGCACCTATCCCCTTATATGTGCTGTATATCTTCTGTGTCAGCACCTCAAGCTTCTCATGGAAATTCAGCACCGGCATATAATTTTCGTATAATCTGTCTATATCATGTGCATGCACAGTTCTGTGCTTCCCTGCTCCAGCACATATTATGAGCTGTTGTAATGCTTTGCAGCCATAACTTTTTTCAAATACATATAAAAGTATGTGGAATTTGTCACGATGGTTAAGATGCGAAGGTGAATCAAAAACGATTACCTCATTGATATTACGTTCATTGACACGATACTTCTCAATAAGTATGTCTCTGAACATCGACTTGATACAGCGTCTTGCGCTGTCATCACCAAGTGCGCAGGTCATCAGTGCACGACGCAGCATATCCCGGCGTGCATTCTGAATATCACAACTGCCCTCATGGCTTATTATTGAATTAAATGTTCCCGATGCGCATGATGCAAGCTGCCAGAACTCTGGCAGCCTTGCATACTTCCTCGCATCCTTTTCAAGAACTGCATGCAGTCCGGCATCACACATATATTGCATATGGCAGGCTTCGCGCATGTCCGTGAAACTTCTAAATTAACAGGTAAATTGATTTTAATATAACATTGCACAAAAGTAAAGCATACTTTTAATTAATAATCAATTCTGCTTATCAAGCGTAAGGCTTGCTGTATCGTTAGTAAGTGTTAATGTCTTCTTGTCAATTACGACATTGTACTCAATATCATTCTGTGTTCCAAGAGTTGTGTAAGATATCTTAAGCTTGTCATTATCAAAAGAATATGTTATTGGCATAACAATTCCTTCTCCGATATCCATGCTTCCTGTTCCGTCCGCATTGAATTCATATGTTGTTTCAGCTCCATTCTGCTGACAGCTCCACTTTCCTTCAACGCTCTTCTTACCGCACGCAGCCAGTGAAAGCACCATTGCTGCCATACACACGGCACATGCTGTCTTTTTTAACAAACCTGTTCTTCTGTTAATCATTGCACCCTCCATATTATTTTTATCATATCCTTATCTGTCTGACATTGGAATGTATTCAGTTCTCGGGCAAACATTCATATATGCCGGACGGATTATCTTACCGCAGTTAATAAGCTCTTCTATCCTGTGAGCACTCCATCCCGATATTCTTGCAATTGCAAATATCGGCGTATATAACTCAAGCGGCAGGTCAAGCATACTATACACAAATCCGCTGTAAAAATCAACATTGGCACTGACACCTTTGTATATCTTACGCTCATTAGCTATAAGCTGTGCTGCTATTTTTTCAACATTAGCATAGAGTCTGTATTCATCATGTCTGTTCTTCTCCTCTGCAAGCTGTTCAACAAAGCCCTTGAACACATTGGCTCTCGGATCTGACAGTGAATATACCGCATGTCCCATTCCGTATATAAGCCCTGTCTTGTCAAATGCCTGCTTATGAAGAATCTTATCAAGATACTCTCTTATCTCATCTTCGTCATCCCAGTCCTTAACATGCTCCTTAATATCCTGGAACATCTTAACAACCTTTATGTTGGCACCACCATGCTTCGGACCTTTCAGTGAGCCAAGAGATGAAACAACAGATGAATATGTGTCTGTTCCCGATGATGTAACTACATGTGTTGTAAATGTTGAATTATTACCGCCGCCATGTTCCGCGTGCAGAACAAGTGCAAGGTCAAGCACCTTTGCCTCAAATGGCGTGTATTGGCTGTCCGGACGCAGCAGATGAAGAATATTCTCCGCTGTTGAAAGTTCAGGCCTCGGTTCATGAATTATAAGGCTTCCTCCTACATGGGCATGTCTGTAAGCCTGATAGCTGTACACAGCAAGCAATGGAAATTCCGATATAAGCTGAAGGCTCTGCCTTACAACATTAGGTATGCTTATGTCGTCCGCCTTATCATCATAAGAATACAACATAAGTACACTTCTTGCCATAGCATTCATAATATCGCGGCTCGGCTTCTTCATTATAATATCACGGACAAAGTTAGGCGGTATACATCTGTAGCCTCCAAGAAGCTTATTAAATTCCGCGAGTTCCGCCTCATCGGGAAGCTTTCCGAATACAAGCAGATATGTTACCTCCTCAAAGCCAAAGCGCTTATCTGCCATAAAGCCGCGGATTATATCCTCCACATCAATTCCCCTGTAATAGAGCTTACCATCACATGGCACACTTGTACCGTCAGGCAGTGTCTCGCTTGATTTGATCTCACTAATCTCTGTAAGCCCTGTAAGAACGCCTTTGCCGTTAAGATCCCTCAGGCCTCTTTTTACCTGATGTTTCTCATAAAGTGAATTCTCGATTCTGTTGCACTCCCTGCACTTTGCAGCCAGTTCCCTTATCTGTGGTGTTATTGTTGAAAATGATTTCTCGTCCATTCATTATCCCCCTTTATGTGATGCTATTAGAATAACATACCCCACTCACTCATTCCAATAAACATTTTCTTAACAATGTCTAAAACAATTACGATTCGACAACAAATGTAGGAATTGACATCTCACTGTACTGTGTTGATATCATCTCACAGGCTGATATTCTGGAATATACTCCGGCGAACTTCCCGTTATACACAAACAGTCCCGTAAGATTGCTGTACAGATGCCAGTCATCATCCTTTGAAAAGTCGACATTCTCCGTCTTATAAGGATGTACAAACTCCTGAAGTATGTAACCTTTATCTATATTCTCTTTAAGGAAATTCTCCCATTCTTCCTGAGTACATTCTACACCCGCATGTACACCTTTGGAACCATATGAATCCTCCGGCTTAATAATCCAGCCTTCACGGTTGCCGGTAACAGCTTCTCCAAGAGTCGTATCTGCATACGCACGTCCAAGCGACGCAGCATTGAATACAACAGTATATGGAACATGTGCCTCAACATAACTCTGCTCATCATCAGTAAGCAGTTTCTTAGTCATGTCATCATGAAGTACCTTGTATATCATCTTATTATGCACTATCTGCGTCCTGAAATCACCAAGCAGACACACATCTTCTTCCTTCACCGCATCTATAAACTGTGTAACCTCATCATAATGAGCCATAATATCACTCGTAACTGCACGTCTGTATACAATATCAATCGCATGCCCGTCAGGAGTGTACAGCTTTCCGTCATGGTGCCTGAGTTCTCTTATCTCACATACATACGCGTTGTATCCTGCATTTTCAAAAGCTTCCCTGAAAATATTGAACTCATTCTCAGTTGCGCTCTCCATAAAATCAGTTATGCAGACTGTTGCCTTATGCGGTCCGATGTTCTTTCTGCTGCAGTAATCCCTGTAAATATCTGTTGCAGCCTCTACCCATGAATCAAACAATTCAAATGTTCTCACCCTGTGCTTCTCAGTGAACTTTCTAAAGGCCTGCGTAACAGCAACAGCCTTGCAAAGTTCCCTGTCCTCATTCATTGCACTTGTACCGTCTGTGTTAAACTCACAGAATTTAAAATCATGCGTATTCTCGTCAAGGAATATATCAACTCTTGCAATCGGTATATTGGACGAGTAAACAGGCTTTCTCATTATAAGTTCCTCAAGACGCTTATCGAATCCAAACAGCTTACGGTATTCGGGATTAACCATATATTCTGCAATTACCTTGTCAAATATTCCATAGAGCGTTGTAACAAGATTTTTAAAAAGTTCAACCTCTTCATCTGTTATAAGCTTAGGCACATGCAGACTCTTAACACATCTTCCATGATACTTTGCCGTTGAATTAAGTATATAATCCAGCATATCCTGTGCTGATTTCTTAGCCTGTGGCATATCACTTTTGACAATGTCCACATATTCATTATATATCTGTGTAATCTTACTCATGTTTATTCAATCTGCGTATACGGTTATTCATTAATACCGTCATTGCCTCCAAGTTCAGTGACAAATCTGACTACGCATTCAGCCTTCTTTCCATATATAATTCCATCTTTTCCATGCTGTATAAGAGATTCTCTTGCCTCAAGCACATCTTTCTGTCCTACACCTGCAAAATACTCCTCAGCCCTTCGCATATTATCATCATTATAAAATATATTGCGTATAATTCGTGCATACCATGCCGCTTTATCTATATTACAGCTGTCTGCCATTCTTATCTCAACGTAATTCTTAAGCCTTACATCAAAAAATGCCATTGACAGCACATGCATAACCTCTTCATCAGTCATTACATGTTCCGCATATATATCCTTTATCTTCTTATCATCCGTATATATGGCAGTCTCACCTTCCATCACGAGAATCGCTGGCATATTCATAATATATTCTGCATATTTTTCAAATGAAAAATCAGACGCAAGACAACCATCCATAAGAACGCACCTGTCTGTGTCAACGCCATCCCACACATATGCACGTACCATGTGCATTGCAGCAGGCTGCTTCTCAAATACAGGTGAATTATCCATCATTAACGATAAGACCGGTGAAAGAATTGTTGCCAGTCTGTACTTTCGTATCGCATCGTTCTCATCACTATAATCCACCGATACCTGGACAGATGCTGTTGCCCTCATCATATTCCTGCCTCTTGTACCCGCTTTTTGAAAGTAGCGGTCCATATATTCATATCTCTTCTTAGGGATTATAGCCAGTTCCTGTGCCGATTCATACGGATTGTAACCA
>CAMBEF010000035.1 GCA_945865495.1 uncultured Bacteroides sp.
TGTGCTTGAGTATCTTGGACATCATAAGTGGCAGATGCTGCTTGTTGCAGTGCTTGTAACAATAAGTGCGCTTGCAGGAATAGTTGGAACATATATGCTCAAGCCGATTATTAATAAGTATATCATACCGGGAGATATCAGAGGTCTGATAAAGGCACTTGTGTTCATGGGATGCATGTATCTTGCAGGAGCGATTTCATGCTTTGCATATAACCAGCTTATGGTTCACATATCACAGCAGGTTGTCAAAGAGATAAGAGGAGACCTGTTCAGTCATGTGCAGAAGCTTCCGCTTGCATATTTTGATGCTCATACACATGGTGAGATGATGAGCCGTTTTACCAATGATGTTGATACCATAAGTGAAGCGCTTAACAGCAGCTTTGCAATGATGATACAGAGCTTCATAACGGTTGTGGGAACACTTACTATGATATTTGTGCTTAACTGGAGGCTGTCACTTATAGTTATTTTCTTCCTTATTTGTATGCTTACTTTCATGTGGTATAATGGCAAGAGAAGCAAAAAGTATTTTTCAAGGCAGCAGGAATGCCTGGGAAGCATTAACGGCTTTGTGGAAGAGATAGTAGCAGGTCAGAAGGTTGAGAAGGTCTTTAATCATGAGAGACAGGATTATGAAGAGTTCTGCCGAAGGAACGAAGCATTCAGAAAATCTGCAACCAAGGCTCTGGCGTATTCGGGAATGACAGTTCCGGGAATTGTTTCGCTGTCATATTTTAATTATGCTGTTTCAGCATGTGTCGGTGGTCTTTTTGTAATTGCAGGACTTACGGATATAGGTACACTTGCTTCATATCTTGTGTATGTAAGACAGAGTGCCATGCCTATGAATCAGTTTACACAGCAGGTCAATTTTCTGCTTGCGGCACTTTCAGGTGCGGAGCGTATATTTGATATGATGGATGAGCCGGCAGAAATTGATGAGGGCAAGGTGACATTATGCAATGTAAGGAATAATCCTGATGGAGAGCCGGAGGAATGTGAGGAGTTCACACAGAACTTTGCATGGAAGGTACCTTTGAAGGATAATGCAGGCGGATGTAAGGAATATAAGCTTGTGCCGCTTAAGGGTGATGTAAGGTTCTCAGATGTAGTATTCGGATATAATGAAGATAAGGTAATTCTTAATGGAATCAGTCTGTATGCAAAGCCGGGACAGAAGATTGCATTTGTCGGTTCAACAGGTGCCGGTAAGACAACAATCATTAACCTTATAAATCGTTTTTATGAGATTAACAGCGGTACAATAACATATGACGGAATAGACATAAAGGATATCCGTAAGGATGACCTGAGAAGATCACTGTCTATGGTTATTCAGGATACGCATCTGTTTACCGGAACGATTGCTGATAATATACGTTACGGAAGACTTGATGCAACGGATGAGGATGTTAAGAATGCGGCACTTGTAGCCAATGCACATTCATTTATAAAGAGGCTGCCTAACGGGTATGATACTGTGCTTCACAGTGATGGTGCGAATCTGTCACAGGGGCAGAGACAGCTTCTTGCAATAGCAAGAGCAGCGATATCAAGACCTCCTGTGCTTATTCTTGATGAGGCAACAAGTTCGATTGATACAAGAACGGAGAAGCTTATCGAGAAAGGAATGGATGCAATTATGGACGGAAGAACCGTATTTGTAATTGCCCACAGATTGTCTACGGTGCGCAACTCCAAGGCTATAATGGTACTTGAGCACGGTGAGATAATAGAACGCGGCAGCCATGAGGAACTTCTTGAACAAAAGGGAAGATATTATAAGTTATATACAGGACAGTTTGAGCTTGAATAGATATATACAGGCGGGAATGGACAGAATATGCACTATATTGTGCGGGAACGGAGAACAGTAATGAAGAAGAATGAGATAAGGGTTGAACTTTTAAGAATAGAGAGGGATCGTAAGAACCTTATGATGCCTTATCTTGCGGCACTTGGGCTTACATTCGGACAGGGGCAGGCAAGAATTCTTGATACGCTTCTGACCAAAGACCATATAACCCAGAAGAAACTTGCGGATATTTGTTATATGGATGTGGCTACGGTATCAAGAAGCCTTGACAGGCTGGAGGAAGCAGGCTTCCTTGTAAGGGAACGTGACCCGGAGTGCAGAAGGTCATTCCTTATATGTCTTACGGAACAGGGAAAGATTGAAGCAGCCAAGGCACGCGAAGGACTTAAGAAGCTTGATAATGTGATTTGCAGGGGACTGTCCGATGATGAACTTAATGCGCTGCATAGCGTGCTTGTTAAGATATCGGATAATCTTGAGGAATGCAGGGAGTTATAGTTATGAGATTTTTCCATATGTCGGACCTTCATATCGGCAAGCAGCTTCATGAGAGAAGTCTGCTTGATGACCAGAGGCATGTACTTACACGCGTTGTGGAGTATGTACGTGAGTACAGCCCCGATGCAGTTATAATTGCAGGTGATGTATATGATAAGTCACTTCCGTCAGCCGAAGCGGTTACAGTGTTTGATGATTTTATTGTTAATCTTGCGGATACGGGCACTACAGTTATGCTTATAAGCGGCAATCATGATTCGGCAGAGAGGCTTAACTATGGCAGCAGAATCTTCACAAAATCCAACATCCACGTGGCAGGAATGCCTCCGCGCAACAGTGGGGACCATCTTAAGAGTGTGGTGCTTAAGGATGAATATGGGGAAGTCACTTTCTGGCTGATGCCATTTATTAAGCCGGGTTATGTCAAGGGCATATTTGCAGACGAGAATGCAGTTGGGGCTTCTACAGACGCAGTTGGGGATTGCTGCAGTTCTTATGACAGTGCAGTTCATGCAGTTATAGCAAGGGAGAATATTGACTATTCAGAACGTAATGTTATCGTGTCACATCAATTCTATACTAATGGACAGACGCAGCCGTCAAGAACTGATTCTGAGACTATAAGTGTAGGCGGAATTGATAATGTTGATGTCAGTGCCGTTAAGGATTTTGACTATGCTGCGCTTGGCCATATACACAGAGGACAGAAGGTCGGATATGATTATGTAAGGTATTGCGGAACAATGCTTAAGTATTCAGTAAGTGAGCGTGAAGATAATAAGGCACTTCTTATGGTAGATATGAAAGAGAAGGGCAAACCGGCTGAGATAACGGAGCTTAAGCTTGATGCGCTGCATGATGTAAGACTGATAAAGGGAAAGTTTGATGAGATAGTAAGGCAATATTCCGATAAGAATACGAATGACTACGTCAGTGTTGTGCTGACTGATGAGAATGAGGTTTATAATGCACGTCAGACTCTTATTGATATATTTCCGAATCTGTTATCTGTGAGTGTGGACAATTCAAGGACGAACAGGGAGTACGTGGAAGAGTATGATGATGTGAATGTATCTTTGGATGAACTGTTTGCAGAATTTTTCCGCAGGATGCAGGGAAGAGATATGTCAGATGATGAGCGCAGGGCAATGGAAGATGTAATTAATATATCATGCCGGCAATGAGGATGGAATTAGAATGAGACCAATAAGACTTACAATGTCAGCATTCGGCTCGTATGCGGACAGGGTGACAATTGAATTTGACAGGGGAAGAGAAGGACTTTTCCTGATTACGGGTGACACCGGCTCAGGCAAGACGACTATTTTTGATGCAATCATGTATGCACTCTACGATGAGACGAGTGGCGGCAACAGAAGCGGTAATATGATGCGCAGCCAGTATGCGGATGCAGATACGGATACATGGGTAGAATTTACGTTTGAGTATGGGAACAACATATATTCAGTAAGGCGTAACCCTGAGTACATACGTCAGAGTAAGCGCCGCAATGCGGACGGTTCGGCCAGATATACAACGGAGAAGCCGGATGTTACACTTACAATGCCTGACGGAAGTGAATTTACCGGTAATAAGAAAGAGGTTAACGGTAAGATTGTTGAGATAATCGGGCTGGATGCAAAGCAGTTTGCGCAGGTGGCAATGATTGCGCAGGGTGATTTCATGAAGCTTTTGTATGCGGATTCTGATGACAGAAGAGAGATATTCTCCAGGATATTCAGGACGGAGGATTATCAGAGGATTCAATATGAGCTTCAGGCCAGATATAAGAATATATACGGTCAGCTTGAGGATAACCGGAAGATATATGATTCACGGATTGGACAGATTAAAGTAACGGAAGCTTATAATGAGAGATACCGGCAGCTTTGTGAGAGAAAAGAACCGGACTACGAGGAGTCTCTGACGCTGCTTGGCGATATAATTGCATCACAGCAGTCATTATACAACAGCCTGAATGCTGAGAAGGACGAGCTTACGGGACAGAGAGATAATAATAATGCAGCTATCGGGAGAGCGAAGCAGACTAACAGCCTGTTTGATGAATATGATAAAGCCGCGGCGGAGACTTTGGATATTGAGCAGAGAAAGCCTCAGACAGATATCATGAGACGTGAGCTTGAAGCAGCAAAGCGTGCGGCGGCAGTGGCTGTGTTTGACGATAAGAGAGCAGATGCAAAAGAGAAGCTGAGGCAGTCTGAGCAACGTGTGAAGGAGCTTATCTCATGGATTGATGAAGCTGCAAAAAGTCTTGACAGGCAGAGTAAGGAGCTTTCCAGAATAGGTTCAGTATATAATGACGAATGTCCTAAGCTCAGGCTGCAGGCTGAGGAGATTAGAAAAAGCATTCCGGATTATGATACATTTGGCAGCAGGAAGAAGGAATTTGATACTCTTAATAATAGGAAGAAAGACCTTAACAATCAGAAGGTATCATTAGAAGAGGAATTAAGCAGGCAAAAGGCATATCAGGACGGCATAACAGCATTTCAGAATGAGAACGCTGACTATATGGTAAGGCTCGAAAAGGCTAATAATACAATAAGCGATAAAAAGGATACTCTTGAAAGAATAAGGAAGATTGAAGATTTGCAGGAGCAGCTTGTGAAGATGCGCAAGAGACATGAACAGAAAAGCAGTGAGTACCTTAATGCACGGAATGAATATGAACATGCCAGTGCGTGCTATGAGCGGCTTGAAGCATTATTCATTAGCGGACAGGCGGGAATACTTGCAAGGCAGCTTGAGGACGGAATGCCGTGTCCGGTGTGTGGTTCCGTAATTCACCCAAATCCGGCGGTTTTTAATAATGAAGATGTAACGCAGGCCTCGGTTGATGAAGCGAGAAGGTCAAGAGACAAGGCAGATGCTGCAAGGCAGAATATGTATACAGAAACAGTCCTTGCAAAAAGTGACTGTGATAACCAGATTAAGCTTATCGAACAGAGCATTCAAAGTGTTATGGGAGAGAATAGACAGGATGAAGATATTACCGGACTTAAGATTAAGACAGAAAATGAACTCACCTGTGCCGGTGAAGAGGTGCGTAAGCTTAACGAGGCCGCACGCATTTACAGAGACAATGAGGATAAGCTTAAGAAGCTTACATCAGACCTGAGCGATATGAGTGGCAGGATTGATTCGCTAAAGAATGAGATATCGCAGGACGATATACAGCTTGCACACATGGAGTCAGAGATATCAGCACTGTCAAAGAACCTGAGATATTCAGACCGTTCGGAAGCTGAGAAGATTATGAAAGAGCTTGATGACAGGATTGCGGCTATTGAGAAGTCATGGATTAATCAGCAGGAGCTCGTGGCGAATCTTCAAAAAGAGCTTGCAGGAAAGCGTGGAGAAGCGGATAATGAACAGAAAGGGGCAGAGAAGTTAAGGGAAGATTATGAAGCTGCATGCAGAGCATTGGCAGACTCGGTTGAATCTGAAGGATTTGCCTCTGAAGCCGAATATAAAGAAGCAAAGCGGGATAAGGCAGCAATGGCGGTGCTTGAGGCCGGGATTGCCGAATATGACAGGGAAGCAGCCGATAATGCTGTAAAGATTAAGACGCTGGCCGGCCAGATTGACGGAAAGATGCGTGTTGATACGCAGGAGGCTGAGGCGGCAGTCGTACGAATTGAGAATCTTATCCGGGAAAAATCAGGCCATATAGGTGAACTCTATGCGGATATAAGGGCTAATCAGGAGATAGCTGATGAGTTTGCAAAGATGTCAGAAGAACGCGCGGGCGCAATGCATAAGTACAGGATATATGCAACGCTTTACAATACGGCGAACGGAAGTCTTACAGGCAGCGTCAAGATTAATTTTGAGACATTTGTATTAAGACAGTATTTCAAAAAGATAATAAGTGCAGCCAACAGGAGGCTGTCGGCAATGAATGACGGGCAGTGGTGCCTTATGTGCCGTGACATTGATAATATAGACAATAAGGGCAGAAAGTCGGGGCTTGATATAGATGTCCATGATGAACTTACTAATTCAGTGAGGGATGTTAAGACACTGTCAGGCGGAGAGACATTTATGGCAGCGCTTGCAATGGCGCTCGGAATGTCTGATATAATACAGAACAGGACAGGGGCAGTGCGCCTTGATACAATGTTTATTGATGAGGGCTTCGGATCACTTGATGATTATTCAAGGCAGCAGGCGATTAATATACTAAAAGGTCTTGCGGACGGCAGACGTATGATTGGAATTATATCGCATGTTACGGAACTGAAGGAGCAGATAGAATGTCAGCTTGTGGTAAGCAAGACAGGAAGGGGAAGCAGTGTGAAGTGGAGGTAGAAGGCAGATTATGACACGTAAAGAAAAGGCAGTACAGCTTTTTAAAGAGGGATACAACTGTGCACAGTCGGTATTCGGCGCATATGCGGATCTGTATGAGATTCCGGCGGATATGGCATTCAGGATATCGGCATCATTTGGCGCCGGAGTAGGCAGAATGCGTGAGGTGTGCGGATGTGTATCAGGAATGTCACTTGTGGCAGGATTTGAGACAGGAGCAACGGAAGGCGCTGACAGAGATGCCAAGGCACATAATTACGCGGTTGTACAGGAGATGGCTAAGAAGTTCAGGGAACGGTCAGGAGGAAGCATAATATGTAAGGAACTGCTTGGACTTAAGAAGCCGGAGGGAAGCACAGTGCCGGCAGAGCGTAATGCAGATTACTATAAGAAGAGACCGTGTGTCGAGCTTATCGGGGTTGCATGCGATATTATTGAAGAGACATTTGATCTCGGAGGACATCCGCTGGCTTGACAGATGTTGTATAATTCTACTGTGAGAACTGTTAGATATATAGTGGTGCAAGCCGCATCATAAGAAAGGAAGTAATAGAGCAATGACAAAGGTAGATATAATTTCAGGATTCCTCGGAGCAGGAAAGACTACATTAATTAAGAAGCTTCTTCTTGAGGCACTCAAGGGACAGCAGGTTGTACTTATTGAGAATGAATTCGGTGAGATTGGCGTAGACGGCGGATTCCTTAAGGATGCCGGAATTGAGATCAGAGAGATGAATTCAGGCTGTATATGCTGCTCACTCGTAGGTGATTTTGGTACAGCACTTAAGGATGTAATTGATAAGTATCATCCGGACAGAATCATTATCGAGCCTTCAGGCGTAGGTAAGCTTTCAGACGTAATCAAGGCTGTAAAGGATCTTCATATCGAGAATGAGATTGAGCTTAACAGCGCATCTACAGTTGTAGATTCACTTAAGGCAAAGGTATATATGAAGAACTTCGGTGAGTTCTTTAATAACCAGATTGAGCATGCCGGAACAGTAATCCTCAGCCGTACACAGAATCAGACAGAGGAGAAGCTTGATGCAGTCATAAAGATGATGCGTGAGCTTAACCCTAATGCACATATTATTACAACACCATGGGATGACCTTGACGGAGCACAGATTCTGTCAGCAATGGAGAATGTTACTAACCTTGAGCTTGAGCTTCTTGCAGAGCATGCTGAGGCAGAGCATCAGGCACATGAGCATGAGCACCATCATCACCATGAGGATGGCGAGGAGTGCTGCTGCGGACATCATCATGATCATGACGAGCATGACCATGAGCATCATCATCACCATCATGCAGATGAAGTATTTACAAGCTGGGGCGTAGAGACACCTAATAAGTTCACAAGACAGCAGCTTGATGAGATACTTAAGAAGCTTGCCAACAGTGAAGAGTTCGGTCAGATACTCCGTTCAAAGGGTATGCTTTCAGATAAGGAAGGCAAGTGGATGTACTTTGACCTTGTACCGGGCGAGTATGAGATAAGAGAAGGAAAGCCTGATTTTACAGGACGTATCTGCGTAATCGGTTCTAAGCTTGCAGAGGATAAGCTTAAGGAGCTGTTCGGTGTCAACTAGATCTGATGCCGGGTAACATTTAACCAAACATGAATGGAGATTATTAATGGATCAGAATTATGAGATTCCGGTATTTCTTATAGATGGATTCCTTGACAGCGGTAAGACTACATTTATAATAGAGACTATAGAGCAGGGACAGTTTGATGAGGCAGAGAAGAAGCTTCTTATTGTCTGTGAAGAGGGCGAGAATGAATATGACGAAGCTATGCTGAAGAAGCATAAGATGGACATGGTCGTACTTGAGAAGGAAGACTTTACTGCTGAGAAGCTTGCCCAGCTTGATAAAAAATATGACCCATGGCTTGTTGTAATCGAATACAACGGAATGTGGGAGATGTCGCTTCTGGATGAGCTTAAGAAGCCATTCGGATGGACAATATATCAGAGAATAACACTTGTTAATGCCGGTACATTTGAGCTTATGTGGAATAACATGAAGTCAACAATGGCAGAGACCATGAGAAGCGCAGAGATGGTAATATTCAACCGCTGTGAGAAGGGAATGAACCTTGGCGGTTTCAGAAGAAGCGTTAAGATTCTTAACGGATTCGCACAGATAGTATTCGAGAATACTAACGGTGAGATTGCATCAATAGCAGAGCAGCTTCCTTATGATATTAATGCAGATGTCATAGATGTTGATGATTCTGATTATGGTATCTGGTATATGGATGTGTCTGAGAGACCTGAAGTCTATAAAGATAAAAAGGTAAGATTCAAGGCACAGGTATACAAGGGCAAGAAGTTCGCAGCCAAGACATTCGTCCCGGGACGTAAGGCAATGACATGCTGTGAGGCTGATACGGCATTTATCGGATATATATGTAATTATCCTGACGTTGCATCGCTTACTGAGCGTTCATGGGTATATGTAGAAGCAGTTATCAAGTATGAGTTCCAGATGTCATACCGCAAGAAGGGTCCGGTTCTTTATGCATCAAGCGTAACACCGGCTGAGCCTGCTGCGGAAGAGATGGTTTATTTCTAAGTCATAATAAAGAGGTGTTTATGAAGGATAAAGACAACAACAATGATGAAGAGCTTAAGAAGGATGAGAAGCCTGAAAAGCCTGAAGACAAAGATAAAGATAATTCTGCAGACAGGCAGGAAGATCCGTATGCATATGAAGACGGCGAGTTCAATCCTGATGAGTGGGATGAGCAGCATCCGACGAGAAAACGTACCCGTGTTATGCAGAAGGGTCTTGGAATAGTAGTCAGCATTGTTGCATTAATTCTTTTTGCACTTTTGTTTGTTGTGGAATTCCGCTCATACACTAAGGTGAAGAAGAATGATAACACTTATGTAAGTACCGACAACAAGGAAGTTAAGGAAGACGTTACAACCAATATACTTAACATAATTGAGACGGGCAGCAATTATACGATATATCTCGACAGTGAGACCGGGATAGAGTATGTTATGTTCAAGGTCGGGTCTTCAATAAGTATACAGCCGCTTATTAATCCTGACGGTTCATATAAGCAGTATGTTGAACCTACAACTGCTGCAGGTGGTGCTGCCTCAGAGGCGACTACAAAACATAGCTGGATTGATGGATTTAAAAAGCAGCCGGACAAGGAGCAGACAACACAGAGTACGGCTACGGTTGGTGCAAGTCTGCCGGCAGCAGTTCAGAACCCGTCTGTAACTGCTCCGTCATACAGCAGTGCATCGGCAACACAGGCAGCACAGGGAGAGACAGAGCCTGTAACAGCTCCGGCTGACCGTGCGGCGGTTCAGTAATTATGAGCAGCCTTATTGGGTTCTGACTTTTTGCCGTTGACAGCATAATATTATTTTACAGCATTCCTGCAATCAACACGCTTGCGGCAATGCCGGCGAATGTGCATAACAGCGCACCCGGCAGAGTCCAGCGTGTTTTTTTGATGCCCGCAGCTATGCAATACACGCTCATTGTATAAAAAATGGTTTCAGTGCAGCTCATCATAATTGATGTTACAAGCCCTATGTACGAATCGGGACCGTATTTGTCGAATATATCAAGCGACAGTCCGGTCGCAGCAGATGATGAGAACATTCTTACAAACACTACCGGAATAAGCTCGGCAGGAAATGCAATCTTTGAGGACAGACCTGCCGTAACCTGTGCAAGCATATCAAGAAAGCCGGATGCCCGCAGAACGCCTACACCTACCATAAGCCCTATGAGAGTCGGGAGAATTCCGGCAACTGTCTTCATGCCCTCCTTTGCGCCCTCTACAAAATCATCATATACGGGGCGTTTCTTTTTCATTCCGTAGACAACAATCCCAAGCAGAACTGCAGGAATAATAAAATCAGATATAATAAGGAAAAATTTCATTCAATCACCCTAATCCTTTCTTGCGCGCACATGCAAGTTTACAGAAAATAATTCCGGCGACGGTAGATATTGATGTGGCAATTATTGCCGGACATATTATTGCAGCCGGGTTGGCAGAGCCGTACTGGCTCCGGTATGCGATTATATTCACCGGGATAAGCTGGATTGATGAAATATTTATTACAAGAAACGCACACATTGCATCACTCGCACTGTCCGGGTGCTCCGTATTAAGTTCGGACAGGGATTTCATTGCCATAAGACCTGCCGGGGTTGCCGCCCATCCAAGCCCCAGGAAATTAGCAATCATATTGGTTGAGATGTGTGACATCGCAGGATGATTGTCCGGTACATTTGGAAAAAGCCAGTGCATGACAGGCAGGAGCCTTCGCGTGAGTGCCTCAATGATACCGCTCCGCGTTGCTATTTCCATAAGCCCCGTCCACAGAGACATTACACCAAGCATGGTGATGCAGAGTTCAACGGCATCTTTGGCAGAATCCAGAGCACCATTCGTTACATCAGCCATGTGCCCGGTAAGTGCGCCGTATATAACTCCGATAATAATAAGAACAGCCCATATGTAATTGAGCATAAAAGCCTCCGCAAGGTGATACTGATATTCTATTGTATGCGGGGGAGTGGGGAAGTGTGCAGGGAACATTGGTGTATTGGAATGTTTTATATTGCATCTTAATATAAATAAATTCTGATGCTATTGAAAAATTATAATAATGTTCTATAATTAAATTTATAATATATTATAAAAAGGTATTAATTGGAGCATACACTATGGATGATAATATAAATATTGTAATATGTGATGATGATGAAATTGATGCTGACAGAATAGCAGAACTTTGCGGTAAAAGTGAAATTCTGTCAAAATACAATGTTAATATATCGCAATATCACTCAGGAGAGGATTTATGCAATGCTAAGGAAGTATATAATCTTATTTTCCTTGATATAAAATTGGATAATATGGATGGGATTGCCATCAGAGACCATCTCCGTATATCACAGCCGGATGCGCTGATTGCTTATGCTACAGGATATAGCGAATATGCTACGAGAGCATACGGACGGAATGTTATAGATTATATAATGAAACCGATTACATTAGATAAGGTAGACGAGGTTATACATACTTTAATGCTTGAACGTTCAATTAATAAAGATATAAATATAATATCCAATGGAAATATAGTTAATATTAAATCATTAGATATAATTTATATAAAAGCTGAACATGTGTATTCAGTTGTTATAATGCGTGATAGTAAATACCTTGTACGAAGAACAATGAATGAGTGGGAACAGGAGCTTAGCGTGTATGGATTTGTGAGAGTGGGAAAATCATATATTGTTAATTTCAGATATGTTTCATGTATAGATAGTTCTGTACATTTTATTAATGGAGAGTGCATTCCTGTTAGCAGATTAAAAGTTAGAAGTATAAAAGAAAAATATAATGAATATGCCGTTAGATTTTCGAGGTACATGTAGATGAATGGTTTATTTATGGATAGTTGTCTGACTTTAGTAGAGTTATTGAAAGAAGTATTATGTGTAAGATACATATTAGATTACAAATATAAAAAGGTACTTAATGGATGGCGGCTGATAGCATTACCACTAATAATATTAACAGAATGTGCATCGAGCATGGCAACTGGTGGAACATTTGGACTAATATTACGTTATGCATTTAATGTATGGGTAATAATATTGATATTTGATGATAAAGTTATAAATAATATATATAAATCAATAATAGCTATACCATTTGTTTCAGCTCTTGATATTGCATATTCGATAATCTGTATTCATGATATGTCTTCGTATGAACTTATAGCAAGAGCAGCATCACAAAATTATTTTGTAAGATTTATAACAGAAAGTTATACGCTTTTCTTTTTATGGATTCCCTTAAGCATAGTTGTATCATATTTTAAAAATATAAAACGATATATGCTTGCCGCCAACAATAGAATCAACACAATGATATTGACAGTATCAATATCTGTTCTTATATTTGGAATTCAGGAATTAATGACAGGCATAAAAAATAGTACGGTTATATATGAGATATTGCTGGGCGTTACAGGTCTATTAGTGTGTGTTGTGTTAATAAATGTGCATAGCAGCATCAAAGACATCAGATATAAGGAAAATGATAAAAGGATTAAGGACATATTGGAACAGCAAAAAAGATACTGCGAACTTATAGATGATCAAAATATTGAAACACGTTCATTCAGACATGATATGAATGCACATATGAACAGCATAAGTTACCTTATAGAAAGAAGGATGTATAAAGAACTTGATAATTATATTAAAGAGCTTACGAAATCATATTCAGCAATACCAAAAAGAGTCGATGTTGGTAATTATATTGCAGATGCGATTGTTCAGGAGACAGTTTATGAGGCAAAGAAGATTAATGCTGATTTTGAGTACAGAGGCAGGATGACAGAAGCTATGAAAGATAGGGAATATGATATTTGTATTATATTATCAAATTTACTAAATAATGCTATTGAGGCTGTTGAAAAACTGTCAGATGATTCTCCAAAAAATATAAGACTTGATATTAGAAATTATAATAATAAGACAATAATTATTGTGAGAAACACAGACATGGTAAATAATGTGTCCTTAATCACAACAAAAGCAGACGTGAGAGACCATGGATTTGGTCTATATAATGTCAAAAAAAGTGTAAAAGCGTTAAAAGGTGATATGAAAATTTCACATCGCGAATCGGAATTCGTGGTTACTATAACAATATAAAAGACTGTTACTTTGATAAATTAACGTAAGTTGTATGCACTAAAATGCATTTCAGAACAAAAAAATGCACTTCAGAACATTTACATTGAAATTGAATATCGGCGGATGTATAAGTTAATTATGAGGAGGTGATATCATGATTAGTTTAACATCAATTTGGGATTGGATATTCAAAAGATAATCAGTTGATGGATATATTTTTATCAACGGATGAAATTAGGGCAAAAAGGTGCAAATGGTAAATGTTAATTGGAGTTAAAAGGAGAAAAATATGAGGAAAATATACTTATCATTGTCAGCAATTATGATTGCGTTGATGATTGCTATTGGAATGTCTGTCAGAGTTAAAGCAGCCGAGAATGAAAGTGCAACAACTGATGAAGTTATTGCGGTAGCAGTTAATATGATTATGAATACAAGACAGTTTGAAGATGGAGTGAAAGAGCCGTTTAGTATTAGAAATATTGATAATATATATGATTTGACAGGAGAGGTAGTATCATATTATGTTACATTAAATAATCTGAGTGGAAATTTTTGTGGATATGTAATAGTAAGTGCCAACAAGACAGACAATCCGATTATGGAGTTCGCTAATTCAACAACATCATTTTTTGAAGAGGCAATAGACAGTATTGGAAATGCGCAGGATGTATCAAAATTATATATATCAGATGGAATATATGGAGTAAGAACAGATGTTATATATGAGATAACAAATGCCGGTTGTGTGCAGATGGACGAAAATACACTGATAAGCGTTAACAATCTGAATGATGATAGTGAAAAAGATGTTGCAAAAAATAAAGATATGTGGAAGGAGCAGATAAACAGATATAATAGTGTATATAAAGAGGATAATATTGCA
>CAMBEF010000036.1 GCA_945865495.1 uncultured Bacteroides sp.
TCAGTGACAATGACAATTCACGAAGTATCCAGGATAAGATCTCACGACTCATAAACCGCTCCAATATAGGTCTGTCTGCCGATATCTGCAGCGATGAGATGGGTAATACCGCGCTTCGCATTGAGTCTGTAGATACAGGTATCTCAGGAATGAAGCCTGTAATATTTGATTTTAAGGATAATGAGACTCCAGCCGCACAGAACACGCCTGCCGCAGCTACCTTGGGGCTTGACAGAGTAACGCAGCATCCGGCCAATGCGGTATATTCAATTGATGGCAATCAGCGTACAGGCACTTCCAATAAGATTACGATTAACAAGGAATTCGAGCTTTGCTTCCACAGTGTGCAGGAAGAGCCTCCGGTGAACATTGCTCTGAAGGCCGATTCCGATGCAATTGTAGACAGTATTAACGAACTGATTGGCGGCTATAACAATCTTATATCAGTTGCAACAGGTTCTGACACAGATACATTTGAAGGCAGTGCAAGATTAAGAAGACAGTTTTCTCAGCTTTCACGTTCGTATTCAGGAGTTTTGAGCCAGAGTGGTCTTGACGTCAATGATAACGGAACTATCTCCGTCAATAAGGACGCAATTCTTACTCTTGCAGACGAAGGCGGTCTTGGTAAAGTCTATGACAGTCTTGGACACTTCAAGGATGCCCTGCATGATACAGCCGAGAGAATCGCGATGAACCCAATGGATTACGTAAATAATAAGATTATTGCATATAAGAATCCAAGAAGAGTGATGACAGACCCTTACAATCTGTCAGCTTATTCCGGAATGATGTTTAACGGATATATCTAGATATATCCATATATACACAGGAATTTGTATTTTCCAATATATGATATTACAACGCTCACAATAAAACGCCGCACGCTAAGTTCATGTAACTTAACATGCGGCGCATTTTTATATTTTATTTATCCGAGCTTTGCTGCAATTGCCGTAAGAAGTGTTACGGAATTCTTTATTGCCTGTGCTTCAAATGCCGGATAATCAACTGTTGCGCTGTCATCCGCCTTATCTGATATAGCTCTCATTATAAGAAATGGAATCTTATTTACATATGCCGCCTGTGCAATGGCTGCTCCTTCCATCTCTGTACACATTCCGCCAAAGTTACTGATAATACGTTCCTTTACCGCCTTATCTGATATAAACTGGTCTCCGCTCACAACACGTCCCACATGCACACCAACCTGCGGAAGCACTTCTTTACAGCACTCTTCTGCTGTTGCCAGAAGCTTTTCATCTGCCTTGAATGAAAGTGTATCCATTCTTGGAATCTGTCCAAGCGGATATCCAAATCCAGTTGCATCCACATCATGATGAAGAACATCTGATGATAATACAATATCTCCAATGTCAATTGATGCATCAAGCGATCCGGCTATTCCCGTATTAATAACTGCATCTACCTTAAAGTCATCGCAGAGAATCTGCGTACATATTGCAGCATTAACCTTACCGATTCCGCTGCGCACAATTACAACCTCGCTGCCATTGAGACTTCCGCATGAGAACTTCATGCCGGCTTTTTCCTCAACACGCTCAATATTCATAGCTTCTACTATCTGTTCAACCTCTTCATCCATGGCACCTATAATGCCTATCATGTGTGTTACCTCCGTATAATTAATGTTTGTGTAGTTCCATCATCTGTGTGTTTATCAATAGCAAAGTGACGCGGGGCAGACCGGCAGTTCAACGCAGGGCCGCTTGCGCTGCGCTTCCGTCATCGTTACCTGACGCACACAGATACATCTGCACTGTATTGCTGTTATTCTGAATATACTTAATATTGCATCGTGAATGTAATCAATTTTATTTCCGGCGGCTTATGTACCGCTATGTCTGCATCGCAGCGCAAGCGTGCCCGGATGCGGCATAACACACCGCCTCGTACCACAGGCTCACGCGCCTACAATATCCGCTCTATATCCTCATAGCACTTCACTACATAGTCACAATGCAGTCCATGCGGTCTTACTTCACCTGTGTGGCTTAACCAGCATGTCTTAATTCCGTACTGCACACCGCCCTTCATGTCTGAAGTAAGTGAATCTCCTATTATCATCACCCTGCTTCTGTCGTATATTCCGATTCCGCTCATGCATGCATCAAAATACTTTTCTGAAGGTTTGTCTGCACCTACCTGTTCTGATATAAAGCAGCCCTTTATATACTTTCCGACACCACTTTCCGCAATACGTCTTGTCTGCGTTCTTGTTATTCCATTCGTAGCTATATATACATCATAACGCTCCGAGAGGTATCTCAGGAGTTCCCCGGCACCCTCATAAAGCACGTGCTGCTTTGTAAGCTCATCACGGTATATTGCCTCAAACGCCTTACCGTCATAATCTATTCCCTCTTTTTCAAAGAAAAGCTGCCAGCGCGTATCCAAAAGTTCCTGCCTTGTTATCTCGCGTCTTTCAAGCTTCTGCCACATAGACGTATTATGAATAAGGAATCTGTCTGCGAATCCAACGGCTGTATCCGCTTTACCAGCATGTATTCCTGCCTTCTCCAGCGATATTGCTACCGCTCTTCTGGCACATTCGTCAAAATCCATAATTGTATTGTCATTATCGAGAAGTATGACGTCTACATCAGCCTTTGTATACAACGAATCAAGCACCTCAAAATAATTCTCAAATGTCTTACGGCAGCACCCCGGATTCTTAATTACAATACCGTCCGCTCCAAGTCCCGTAAGAGACATCGCCATTGCTATTCTGTGGTCTTCATAAGTCTCAACCTCAGCAGGCTGCGGCTTACCCGGGAATATCCTGATTCCATCACGTTCGGGAATTTCCTCACACCTTATCCCCATTCTCGTAAGTTCATTTATAATTGCCGCCATTCTGTCAGATTCCTGATATCTGATATGTCCGACATTATAAATGCTTGTCGGCGTATCAGCATATACGGCAACTGCTGCCATAGTCATAGTCTGGTCTGAAAAATCATTCATATCAATAGTGATACCGTGATATGACGATACCTTAGAGCCCTTAACCCATAGGCCTTCCTTCGATTCCTCAAGTACACAGCCAAGCGTCCCCAGTGTCTCAACATACTTCATGTCTCCCTGCAGAGACGGTCTGTGAACACGTTCAACTCTTACATCACAGCCGAGTATCGGAGCCATACTGTAAAAATACGATGCAGCCGATATATCCGGCTCAACCACATAACTGTCAAGTCCGTAACTTTGATGACCAGCAACTCTGTATCCGCCGTCATGCCCCGTATATGATATGCCAAACTGTTCAAGCATTGAAAGAGTCATCTTAATATATGAGCCTTCCGTTCTGCTGCCTGTTACATTAATGTCAAGCCCGTCATCAAGAAGCGTTCCTGCCATAAGCAGCGCACTCGTGAACTGACTGCTTACCGTAGTATCAACCGTAACAGATGCCAGATGTATATCATGCGAATGCATTATGAACGGAAAATGTCCCTCTTCTCCGAGAAATTCAAACTCAACTCCTCCGTTACGAAGAATTGTAAGCAGTGGCTCCATAGGTCTTTTAGCCATCTGTTTTGACGAATTCATCTCATAATCGCCACCTGCAAGTGCAAGCATAACTGTGAGAAATCTCGCCGCAGTTCCTGCACTCCGCACATCAACTGAAGCAGTGCTATTGGGAATCACTCCGCCTGTACCCTGTATTACAACACGCTCATTCTCCTCATCGATGATAAGTTCAAATCCAAGCCTGTCGAGGCAGTCTAAGAATGCTCTTGAATCATCACTGAACAAAACGCCGGTAAGCTCACACCGGCGTTCTGACATTGCAGCGAGCATCAATGCCCTGTTCGTTATGCTCTTTGAGCCGGGGACCTTCACACATATAGGTTCCCGGCTGCAAAGACGCTTCACTTCATATGTATCATTTTCGTATAATCCGTTATTCTGCATAGTACACCCAGTTCTCTTTTTTCTTCTTCTCTTCCGGATATTCTCCGTCTATATAGCCAAGTGCACAATGTCCGATTCCTTCGTAATCTCCTTCTATTCCGAGTGACTTAAGAATCTCTTTGCCCTCAGGCAGCTCAAACTCTTCCTTCGCTCTGTGTATCCAGCAGCTTCCAAGCCCGAGGTCGTGTGCTGCAAGCATAAGGTTACCCATAACAAGGCTTCCGTCGTACACATGCGTAGGACGGGACTTGTCAGCAAGCACAATAAGAATGACGGGTGCTCCGTAGAACGGATCACTTGATGAACCCATTATCTGTGCGTTCATTCCGGATATCTTATCCCTTAATTCCTTATTAGTCACTGCAATTATAATCGGTGACTCATAGTGCATGCCCGTAGCAGCACATGTTCCTGCCTCAACAACCTTATCAATAAGCTCTCTCGGAACCATGTCAGGCTTATATTTTCTGATACTTCTTCTTGTCTTAATAATGTCTAATGTCTCACCCATGCTGTTTTCTCCATTCATAAAACAACTTTACCGAAAATATTTTACCACAACATAATTAATGCGTCTACGATACATTTTCAAACTGGGAATTATAAAGCTGTGCATAGAATCCGTTCTTTGCAATGAGTTCATCATGGTTACCCTGCTCTACAATATCTCCGTCACGCATAACAAGTATTATATCGGCATTGCGGATTGTGGAGAGGCGGTGGGCTATGATAAAACTTGTGCGTCCCTTCATAAGATTATCCATGGCATTCTGTATCTGCTCTTCTGTTCTTGTATCTACTGAAGATGTAGCCTCATCAAGAATTATTACCCTGTTATCCGCAAGAATTGCCCTTGCTATCGTAAGAAGCTGCTTCTGTCCCTGTGATACATTGCTTGCATCTTCGTTAAGTTCCATATTATAGCCACCCGGAAGTGTTCTTATGAACTTATCGGCGTGTGCCGCCTTACATGCCGCAATTACTTCTTCATCCGTTGCATCAAGGCGTCCGTAGCGTACATTTTCCATTATTGTACCCTTGAAAAGCCATGTATCCTGAAGCACCATTCCAAATGCGCTTCGCAAATCTCTTCTGTTGTAGTCTTTAACATTATGTCCATCAAGCATTATCTTTCCTGAGTTCACATCATAGAATCTCATAAGGAGCTTGACCATCGTTGTCTTTCCCGCTCCTGTAGGGCCTACTATTGCGACCTTCTGTCCCGGCCTAATATCGGCACTGAAATCATGGATTATGACATTATCCGGATTATATCCGAACTTAACATGTTCAAACTCAACTGCGCCTTCAATGACATGACTGGAGATATCAACCGGATTGGCTGCGAACTGATCCTCCTCTTCCTCACCAAGGAATTCAAAAACACGCTCGGCTGCTGCCGCCATTGACTGTACCTGGTTAATAACCTGAGCAATCTGCTGTATTGGCTGTGTAAAATTCTTTACATACTGGATAAATGCCTGTATATCACCGACTGTAATCCTGCCCTTTGCTGCAAGAATACCTCCGCTGAGTGCCACTCCCGCATATCCGAGGTTGCCTACAAACATCATTATCGGCTGCATCATTCCTGAGAAGAACTGTGACTTCCACGCTGAGTCATACAGGATCTTATTCGTGCGGTTGAATTCATCAAGTGTCTCCTGCTCCTTATTGAAGAGCTTTATTACGTTCTGTCCGCCAAATGTCTCTTCAACCTGACCGTTTATATGTCCGAGATACTCCTGCTGCTTTATGAAAAATCTCTGTGATTTTTTAACTGTAAACGAAACAAGTGCTCCGGATATAGGAAGGATAACAAGTGCTATAAGTGTCATAAGCGGTGATATGCTGAGCATCATTATAAGCACACCTATAAGCGTTGCCGTTGATGTGATTATCTGTGTTATACTCTGGTTAAGTCCCTGACCGAGCGTATCAACATCATTGGTAATTCTCGAAAGAACCTCACCATATGTCCTGCTCTCAAAGTATTTCATCGGCATTCTGTTTATCTTCTGTGATATATCGCGTCTTAACTGATAGCATACCTTCTGGGTAACTCCTGTCATAAGCATGCCTTGCGCGAAGTTGAATATTGCACTTATCGCATATATTGCAAGTACAAATACAAGTATTCTGCCAATATATTCAAAATCAATACCGCCTGTTCCCTGTATCTTCGCCATAAGACCTTCTGCAAGACCTGTTGTTGCCTTACCAAGTATCTTAGGCCCCATTACGCTGAATACCGTTGATGCTGCTGCGAACAGCATTACAAGGAATATCTGTATTTTGAATCTGCCTATATATGACATAAGCTTCTTTATTGACCCCTTAAAATTCTTGGATTTCTGGGGTGGTACCATTGCTCCCGGACGTGGCATTTAGTTTTCCTCCTTTCCTGCATTCTTAAGTTCTTCCTCTGAAAGCTGTGACATTGCTATTTCTTTGTATACCTCACAGTTCTTAAGGAGCTGTTCATGAGTTCCGATTCCGGCTATCTTACCTTCATCAAGTACTATTATCTGCTCTGCATGAAGTATCGTGCTTACACGCTGTGCAACTATAATCATAGTACTGTCGTGGACATTTTCACCGAGCGCCTTTCTTAATGCAGCATCAGTCTTCAAGTCAAGCGCCGAAAAGCTGTCATCAAACACAAATATCTTCGGATGCTTCGCTATTGCCCTCGCAATTGAAAGTCTCTGCTTCTGTCCGCCTGACACATTAGAACCGCCCTGCGCTATTCTGCTGTCATAAGTATCATCTTTTTCTTCGATAAATTCTGTTGCCTGCGCTATCTGTGCACACTGCTTCATATCATCATCAGATGCATCGGAATTGCCAAACTTAATATTACTTGCGATTGTTCCTGAGAAAAGCACAGCTTTCTGCGGAACGAATCCAATCATACCTCTTAACTCATCAAGAGTCATATTCCTTACATCTGTTCCGTCTATGGTTATCGAACCTTCCGTAACGTCATATAGACGCGGAATAAGATTTACAAGTGTTGACTTACCGCATCCCGTACTTCCTATAATTGCGGTTGTCTGCCCCGGAAGTGCTTCAAAATCAATATCTTCAAGTACGCAGTCCTCTGCGTTCGGATATCTGAAATTAACGTGGTTAAATCTGACCTTTCCTTCTGCCTTATCTTCAACATGTACCGGATTCTCAGGATTTTCAACCGAACTTGCCGTCTTCATTACTTCATCAATTCTGTCTGCTGCAACCGCTGCTCTCGGAAGCATTATTGAAAGCATCGTAAGCATAAGAAATGCCATAACTATCTGCATCGCATATGTCATAAATGCAGTCATCGTTCCTACCTGCATAGTTCCCGCATCAATATGGTGTGCGCTCACCCATACGATAAGTACAGTGATGACATACATGATAAACATCATTCCCGGCATCATAAATGTCATTACGCGGTTAGTAAAGAGATTGGTCTTAGTAAGCTCTGTATTGGCTGCATCAAATCTCTTCTCCTCTTCATCTTCACGTCCGAATGCCCTGATTACGGAAAGTCCGGTAAGAATCTCTCTCGATACGAGATTAACCTTATCAACCAGCTTCTGCATGAGCTTGAACTTAGGCATTGCGATTGAAGTAAGTACAAGCACAAATCCCATAATAAGAAGTACCGCGAGCCCTATTACCCATTCCATATGTGAACCGGTATTAAGCACCTTTATAATTCCGCCGATTCCGATTATAGGCGCATATGCAACAATTCTCAGCATTATTACGGTTACCATCTGTATCTGCTGCACGTCATTGGTACATCTTGTTATAAGTGATGCGGTAGAGAACCTATCCATCTCAGTGTTAGAGAATCCGACAACCTTTTTGAAAAGACTGCCGCGGAGTGTCATTCCCACACCGGCCGCAACACGCGAAGCAACAAGTCCTACAAGCACTGTTGCGACTGCCATAATAAGCGCAAGCCCAACCATCTTAGCGCCGGCTGCAAGCAGATAATTCATCTGGATCTTATTCATATCCATTCCCGCATTGGCATCACACTGCTTTGCATAAGCAACTCCCATTGAACTTACAAGTGACTCTCCCATCGAGTCTATCATCTGTGAAGCCTTATCCTGCATCTGTATGACAGCATCTTTACCTATAAGCTCCGCCTTTGATGCCTGAATGAACTGCACTCTCTCATCATCCTTTAACTGATAGTTAATCAGGATTGGAACAAGCAGTTCACTCTGCACTGCTGTAATATCTTTTTTCTTACTTATGTTAAGTCTGTAGATTCCATCCTCTTCCAAATCATACGACTTTCCCCAGAGTACGGCCTGCTCATCTGTCATGAACAGTTTCGCTTCCTCAAAGTCTGTCTGCGTCACTGATTGTGGCACTGAATACGCAACACCGCCATTCTGTATTCCGGTATCAATTATATCCGACGTGTACTGTGGCATCGCAAGGTCACAAAATGCCTGAACCGCAAGGAGTGCCAGAATTATAATTACTGATTTCCAATACGGAGCAAGATTGCGAAATATTTTTCCCATTGTAATTCCTTTCTGAATATCGTTACTTCGTTATTTTTATTGACAATGTTCTAATAGTATGTCATTTTTCCGGATTACGTCAATACTAATGGACTACATTTTATAAATATATAATACTAATTGACACATTTATTAACATTATCTAAAATATATTAACGTAGTATAAATTTTTACACAGGAGGCTATAATGATACAATTAAACAATTTTGCAAACAATGAAAATCTTAAGCAGATAGCTCAGATGGGTTCATACACTGTATACGAACATCAGAAAGATATGAGCGTTGCGCCGTCATATGCATCAGTTGCATATTTCATGCATGAGATGAATGTAAGAAAGCGTCAGGTTCTGTGCTGCCTTAACGGAACTTCCGTAAGAGTCCAGGCAGGCGCAATGCAGTGGACAGCCGGAAGCGTAGAATCAGAGACGGGTGTTAAGGGTGTAGGTGATTTCTTAGGAAAGGCACTTAAGGGTGCCGTAACCAATGAATCCGCCGTTAAGCCTGTATACAACGGCTGGGGCTACCTCATGCTTGAACCTACATATAATTATATCATCCTTGAGGATGTTGCTACATGGGGAAGCGGCATTGTTCTTGATGACGGAATGTTCCTCGCATGTGATGCAGGTCTTACAGAATCAATCGTTGCACGTAACAACGTATCTTCAGCGCTTCTTGGCGGTGAAGGCCTTTTCAACTTAAGTCTCAGCGGTCAGGGTATTGCCGTTCTTGAAAGCCCTGTTCCTCGTGAAGAACTTTTTGAGATTGTGCTTGATAATGATGTCGTAAAGATTGACGGTAACATGGCTGTTGCATGGTCATCTTCACTTCAGTTCACTGTTGAGAAGTCTTCAAAGAGTCTCCTTGGATCAGCTGTTAACGGCGAAGGCTTTGTTAATGTATACCGCGGTTCCGGACGTATCCTCATGGCACCTACAGTCAACGGAACCACAATGTCAACATCTAATTCTCCTAAGCAGAATGCAGGCGTATCATCAAAGGGACTTGTATCAAGCATTGCCAAGAGTGCATTAGACTTATAATTGCGGATAATATAATTTTATTACAATAACTTTGTTATCCAGTATATAACACCAAGTATCCAGCTGCTGACTATTCCATAGAGTATAACAGGACCGGCTATCGTGAATATCTTACATCCGACTCCGAATACCCAGCCTTCCTTCTTATACTCTATGGCAGCAGCTACTACTGAGTTGGCGAATCCCGTTATCGGCACAAGGCTTCCTGCGCCGCCCCACTTCGTGATCGATGGATATATATTAAGTCCCGTAAGAATTACGCTCAGAAGAATGAGTGTAACCGTTGTCCAAAGTGCAGCCTCATCTGCTGCTATCCCATATCCTTTATAAAGCTCAAGAATCCCCTGTCCCACAGTACATATTATTCCTCCGGTGATGAATGCCTTAATACATTCCGCGGCACAGTTGTGTTTAGGTGTAATCTCCTCCACATATTCATTATATATCTCATCCCTGTCCTTAGAGTTAAGTCCGTCAAGCATATCCATACTCCCTTCTGATATTTCCTTCACAAGCAGCAAAATCATGTTATTCATAAGACAAGCTTTCCCTTTATCCGGCAAATATATTCATGCATTAATTTAAATTTTTTCATAATATTCCAAACTTTTCCCGTCCCTGATTTGTCTATATAATAGAAATTGAAAAATATATCATTATACGAAAGGAGCTCTCTTGAATAAGTACGATAAATGTGTACAGTACATTTTGAATAATCAGAATCATTTTTACAGGATTGCTTACTGCTATGTAAAAAATGAACATGATGCGCAGGATGTTGTACAGAATACAATTATTAAAGCACTTGAGAATATCAATTCGCTAAGAAGTATTGGAGCCATAAGAACATGGTTCTACAGAATACTTGTAAATGAGTCAGTCAATTTTATCAACCGTAACATGAAGGAAATACCATATGAGCAGCAGAGCATATTCGACACAGAATACACCACCGGCTTTTATCAGCCGGATGATGAACTTATGCAGCTTGTACTCAGCCTTCCAAATGATATGCGCACAATAATTATACTCCACGTATATGAACAGCTTACGCTAAAGGAATGTGCCGCGATTGCGCGCATTCCGCAGAGTACGGCAAAAACCAGATATTACGCAGCACTTAGGCAGCTTCGCACCGGGATGGAGGATTGCAATGAACGAAAATAAAGATATCAATTTTGACAAAAGCAGGGATGCCTACAACAATATGGCAATTCCATCAACGCTTGACGACAAAGTAAAGGAGGCGATTAATATGTCAGCAGGTAAAAAACATACAAACAACCGTATTATCATAACTGTGGCATCTGCCGCCGCAGCCATAGTTGTGCTTTTTATTGTAAGTGTCAACACAAGCACCGCATTTGCCGCAACACTTTCCGATATTCCGGTTATAGGAAATATCGTAAAGGTTGTAACAGGGCGCAGCTTCAGTGAAAAGAATGACAATGTTACAATTAATGTTGACATACCACAGATAAATGTTGATTCCACATCAGCGCCGGACACCGCACATGTAACGGCAGAGCAGGTCAATGCCGTTATACAGAAAACTGTCGATGATTACATGCAGGAACAGCAGTCTGTAATAGACGATTACAAAAAAAGCTTCCTCGAGACAGGTGGAACGATTGATGAATGGAATCAGCGCACAATCGACCTTGCAGCCAGATATGAAGTAAAATATCAGGATGACCGCTACCTTTCATTATATCTGTACATGTATATGTCAGCATTTGCATTTACCCAGGATAATTACTATTACAACTATGACTTCGTAACAGGCCGTGAACTTACGCTTAAAGATATTCTCGGTGACGATTATATCAACATTGCCAACCAATCAATAATTGAACAGATTACAGAGCAGGTAAATTCTGACTCTAATGCAATGTACTGGGGCTATCACCCTGCCGGTTACAGTGGAACTGACCCATTTGAGGACACTGACAAATTCACTACCATCACCGATGATACTTCATTCTATCTGAACGCAGATGGAAACCCGGTAATATGCTTTCCAAAATATTCCATTGCACCGGGTTACATGGGCGTCCGTGAATTTGTGATAAAGCGAAGCTGATGAAGTGAATATCACAGTTGATATCTGAAGCAGCGCCCGCCATCGCTAGTCCATGACATACAGGCGGAGGTAATATACCATACTTCCTATGCCTTTTCCAAGTGCTATGCATAGCACAATCCAGCCAAGTCCTCCGGCTATCCTTGTTCTTCTTACAAGAACAGGGATAGCCTTTACCGTCTCAGCAAGGCATACGGCAAAGCTCCCCACATATATACCCGACATCAGTCCAAACACCGCCACTCCGGCTATTCCGACAGGCACCGGAATCTCATACAGCAGCCATATATTTCCAAGCGTTGCCCCAAGTATTATCATATCTTCATATAATCTTATGTGACTTGCCGTATTCGTAACTTTTGCATATCTGTTAATAAGACCGACACTGGTTATAATTGCAAATATTCCCGCTGCCGATACAGCGCCTCCGCCGAGGCACAAGATGCCTGTCATTATATATTTTAATGCCGTCATTGAACATCCTCTTCCTTTCCTGACCTTCCGCCACGTTCAATAAGTGCATAATCCAGATCCTGCTCGTAATTATTCATCTCAACTTCTATCGGCGTAGGGTCATTACTGAATGTCTTACGTCCAAAATGATTGTAAAACACAACTATTCCTGCGGTAAGTCCGACAGAGTACATCAGCTCCATCCAATTTGTATCTGTCTTTTCCTCTCCTGTTATCATTCCATATACCTTTTCAAAAATCTCGGTTGTCCCGACATCATTGTTGTAGGCCATAATTGCATACCCGCTGCCAAAGAAAATCACTATGCATATAAGAACCGTCTTAATCACATCAAGAACCGCTGCCATATGATGATTCCTCTTTTTCTCGTCTATATAATCCACTATAAAATCTGCCTCTCCGATATTCTCAACCGGGGCCTGCGGATATTCCTTCTGTATAAGTTCAATTACCTTCATTGCTGATACACTGTATCTTTTCTTTTGTATATGCTGTTTTTTGGCATTCTTATTACCTGCTGTGCCTTCTCCCCCATTCTCAGGTATCTTCATAATCCTTATCGTCTTAAGCTTATTTACAACAGTGCTGTCGGCGCAGTATATACTTGCCACATCACCGATTGTTACTTCCCTGCTGCTTACTTCGTTATTCCTGTCAAGTTTTATATAGATATTCTGATTCATATTTCCTCCATTCCCACCCTTTTATGACATCACAATTCTGTGTGCAGGCACGAATTCTGCATAATCAGTATCTTTATTATGCACAAAAAAAGGCCCTGGCATACATATGCCGGAGCCTGATTATAAATATCTTCAAATATTCAATTAACAATTAATAGAATATGGAATAAAGTGTAACTGCGCTTATCTTCCACTGTCCATCCTTATACATATAAGTAAATGTAGCACTTGTTGTTTCGTTAAAGTTCTTTGTCGGGCCTGACTTCTGTGCTCCCGTGCCCGTAACACCTGCTGATATAGAAACCTTAACATAAGGATATCCGTCAGTTGTTCCGGAAGATGACTGTGTTGAAAACTTGTTAAAATCAATACTCTTGACACCATAGCCGTTTTTGTATGTGTTAGTTACAAACTTATCATACGCAGACTTAATGCTCTTTAACTTTGCTTCATTATCAACACACATGCCCTTAACTGAATCAAAGCTCTTGTTATCAATGGCTGCATTGAAGAATGTCTTGAGATCCTTCTCTGCCGCTGCCATTCTGGCATCAAGGACATCTTCTCTGATATCCGTTGTTGTAATGACATACGTATATCCTTCGTCTGCGCCAAACTGATAATCCTTATCGATATCCCTATAAATATCATCAGTTACACGGATTCTGTGGTCTCCTGCAAACATTGCATCAATCTTATATACCTTCTGTGTTTTTTCTGACGATAACTTTGAATTATCCTTCTTATCATCTTCGCTGTTGTCGATATATTTGTCCGGCACTTCCACATCATCAATATAAAGTTTGGATGTAGCTCTTACTGTGAGCTTAATATTCTTTGATACTACATCTCTTGGACTTACCTTATATCTGTTCCAGAAAAGCATAAACTTCCCGTCGCGCACCAGCTCAACTGATGTCACAGATCTTGAATTGCCTTTTGTATAATATGTAACGTAAAACTTCTTGGCAATTTTGGAATCATAATCTTCATCTTCAACGACTTCATAGTTCGTTATGTCCTTGGCATCTCTGCCTTCAAGTGTTTTGGCAAGAAGCTCCTTTGTAATGAAGTCTCCCTTAGGAAGATCCATATACTTAAACGCCTTCTCCCACTGTCCTTCCATAGATGCTTTGAAGTACTTCTGCGCGATTCTCTTAGGACTGCTGAGTACACTTCCTGTTATTATGAAAATAATAACAAGTGCCGCAATCGCCGCTCCTGTAATAATTGACTTACGCTGCTTTGCTGACATTGGCTGCTTTGGTGCGGCAGATGCCTGTTGTACCGGTGCCTGCTGCGCTGTCATCTGCGGCTGCTGTGCCGCCTCCTCCTGCGTGCTCTCCGGTGCCTGTGGCGCTGTCATCTGCGGCTGCTGTGCCGCCTCCTGTGTGCTCTCAGGTGCCTGTGGTGCTGTCATCTGCTCTGCTGCAGGTGTCTGTACTGT
>CAMBEF010000037.1 GCA_945865495.1 uncultured Bacteroides sp.
CAACAGTAACATTGTCCCTGCCCTTCAGCTTCTGCAACAGCTCTTTGTACTCATCCTCTGACTTTTTCCTCTCAAGAAGCTCTCCAAGTGTTTTTTCGTCAGGTTCTATATATATTCTGCCTTCAGTTCCGTCAACAACTGCCAGCTTTCCGTCAAATTCATCATCAAGCGGCAGATCTGTTCCCACAAGCGCCGGTATTCCCATTGTTCTTGCAAGTATCGCAGTGTGTGAATTCATCGAACCATGAACCGTAACAAATGCCAGAACCTTATCCTTGTCCATCTGAACTGTCTCGGATGGAGCCAGATCATCAGCTATTATTATGCACGCATGCTGCGCTTTTGTCTGTCCGTCTGCCGCTCCTGCAAGTACTGCCAGCACTCTCTCGGATATATCCTTAACATCAGCCGCTCTTGCCTTCATGTACTCATCATCCATTGACGCAAACATCTGTGAAAAATTATCTTCAGTTACCGCCACTGCATACTCAGCGTTGACAGTCTGTGTCCTGATTATATTCTCCACCGACTCGTTATAATCGTCATCTTCAAGCATCATCTGATGAATCTCAAATATAGCCGCATTAGCCTCTCCGACTTCCTTAAGAGCTTTTTCATATAAAGCCTTAAGCTGTTCTATCGCTTCACTGCGGGCAGAATTATATCTTGCCACTTCCGCCTCTGCATCCTCTATCCTGACGCGCTTTATCTGTTTTTCATCCTTCTTGTTCAGCTTTACAGTACCTACGGCAATTCCGCCAAAAACACTTTTACCGACAAATATTTTCATAGAGATACACCTCCCTGAACCTTCTCAAAGCGGTGGGCAGGACCATTGCAGCCTGCCCCTGTATATGCTTTATCTATGACCTGTTACATGAATTTCTGCATTTTTCCTTACATGCTTTCCTGCATGTTTTCCTACATATTTTCTTTCATAAAGCTTTCAATGGCTGCTGCAGCGGCTTCCTCATCCACGCCTTCACATCTTACGGTTACTTCATTGCCCTGCTTTACAGCAAGTCCCATAATCGTAAATATCTTTTTGCAGTCACCCTCTTTTCCGTCCTTTATCATCTTAATGCTGCTTGTGAAAGCCTTCGCTGCCTTAACGAGATCTCCTGCCGGTCTTGCATGTATTCCCTGTGGATCTGTTATTGTGTAATTAAATTCTCTCATATTAATCCTCCATTTCTGCGCTTATTTTTCAAATTATTCGGTTACATTTTTCTTAAGAGCTCCCAGCAGTACTGTTGAAACTGCCGTTCCTACAATAATTGCAATTATATACATCACAGGATGTCCCATTACCGGTGCCACAAAGATTCCTCCGTGAGGAGCCATAAGTGTGCATCCGAAAGCCATTGACATTGCTCCTGCAATACCTGAACCTATAACACATGCAGGTATTACATGCAACGGGTCTGATGCTGCATAAGGGATTGCTCCCTCTGTGATAAATGCAAGTCCCATGATAAAGTTAGTAGGCCCCGCTTCTCTTTCCTGCTTTGTAAACTTCTTCTTAAACAGCAGTGTTGCAAGAGCTATTGCACAAGGAGGGGTCATGCCTCCAATCATAACTGCTGCCATTATATCATAATTACCTGCAACTATTGATGCTGTTCCAAATACATACGCAGCCTTATTGAATGGGCCGCCCATATCAACCGCCATCATTCCGGCAAGTATGAAGCCGAGTATTATCCTGCTTGAACTGCTCATGCTTGTGAGTGCGCTGTTAAGTCCCGTATTAATTCCGCCCATTACAGGTTCCACAACAAATGTCATTAATATTCCTATCGCAAGTATACCCACAACAGGATATATCAGAACCGGTGTAATCTTCTCGATTGCATCGGGAAGCTTTCTGCACACCTTCTTAAGTCCAAGAATTATATATCCGGCAGCAAAGCCAGCAACAAGTGCTCCAAGGAATCCTGATTTGCCGTTGGCTGCCATCATTCCTCCGACAAAGCCTACAGCAAGCGCCGGTCTGTCCCCTATAGCCATTGCAATGTATCCCGCAAGTACAGGAAGCATAAAGCCAAATGCCGTTCCGCCAATGCCCTTAAAGAATGCCGCTGCCGCCGTAATCGTACCAAAATTAGCTCTCTGGTCTGCCGGAAGTGCCTCAAGACTGACATTCATTCCGTCTATGAGAAATGCTATTGCAATCAGAATACCGCCGCCTACAACAAACGGAAGCATATGTGACACGCCATTCATCAACTGTGTATATATCTGGTGAACTGCGCTGCCGCTCTTTGTTCCACCATCCTGGGACACATCTGCCTTTAAGCCATCGTCCTTAGCATCTGCGCTATACACAGGAGCATTTCCCGCACATGCACGTTCAATAAGCTTATCTGCCTTGCTTATTCCGTCAGACACCTGACATATTATAACCTTTTTGCCGTCAAATCTTTCCATAGGCACATCCGCATCTGCCGCAACTATTATGCAGTCCGCATCTTTGATCTCCTGTGCCGTAAGCACATTCTTTGCACCGCCGGAGCCTCTTGTCTCTATTTTGATTGCACAGCCCTTTGCTTTTGCCGCCTTCTCAAGTCCCTCAGCCGCCATATATGTATGTGCGATTCCCGTAGGACATGATGTTACTGCAAGAATCTTAGCTACCTGTACATCCGATGCCGCATCAAGAGTATTACCCTCAGCGAGTCTCTCGTCAATTCCGTTCTTTTCTTCATCAGCTTTATCTACAAGCTTTATAAATTCCTCAACAGATCCCGCACCTCTCAGTGATGCCGTGAATTCCTCATCCATAAGAAGTACCGATAGCTTGCTGAGCACATCAAGATGAATATTATCCTTTGTGTCCGGTGCTGCAATAAGGAACATAAGCGTCACCGGCTCATCATCAAGCGATTCAAAATCAACACCACCCGGTATGACCATTGCGGCAAGTCCCGGTCTGTCAACCGCAGCACATTTGCCGTGCGGAATTGCAATTCCCTCTCCGATTCCTGTTGTGCTTTCTTCCTCCCTTGCAAATACCTGCCTGCGATAAGCTTCTTTGTCATTAAGCCGGCCACTCCTGTCCATAAGGTCAATTGCCATATTAAGTGCTTCTTCCTTACCTGACGGTGAGGCATCAAGCTTTATGCTGTTTTTATCAAGAAGATCGATAATTTTCATATATACCCTCCAATCCCGCGTAATTATTACACATTACGCATTATCCGCGCTTTCTGCTGCCTGTTTCACTGCCTCGTTGTAAACCTTCTCAACTTCTTCCTTTGTTGCAAGATATTCAGAAAATGCACTTGCGCTTCCCGCTGCAAGCCCCATATAAAATGCATGCCTGTAATCATGCCTGTCAAGCCAGCCTGCCATAAATCCTGCTACCATCGAATCGCCCGCGCCAACACCGTTAACAAGCTTTCCTTTTGGTGCCTCACTTTCATATACCTGTCCATCCTCAGCGACAAGCACCGCGCCCTCGCCCGCCATCGACACAAGTACATTTACAGCTCCCTGCTTTTGAAGCTCTCTGGCGTATGGTACAACCTCTGCCCTTGAAGACAATTTCACTCCGAATATATCTCCAAGCTCATGATTATTTGGTTTAATAAGAAATGGCCTGTACTCAAGCACATTCATCAGTAGCTCTCTCGTTGCATCCACAACAACCGTTACTCCTCTGTTATTAAGCATTGCCATAATCCTGCGGTAGATATCATCAGGAATGCATTCCGGTATACTTCCCGAAAGGAATAGCACATCTCCTTCAGTAAGACTGTCAAGCTTATCCATAAGCTTCTCAAGACTCTTACTGTCTATATCCGGTCCGCGTCCGTTAATCTCCGTTCCGTCTATTGACTTCAGCTTCACATTAATTCTTGATACGCCCTTTTCAATAGTGATGAATTCCGATTCCACACCAAGCCGTTCAAGTTCAAGTACAATTTCTCTTCCCGTGAAGCCGGCAACAAATCCGAGTGCCCTGCTCTTAATTCCAAGATTCATGAGAACTGTCGATACATTAATTCCCTTGCCTCCCGGAAGAATAAGCTCAGATGCCGTCCTATTTGTAAGTCCAAGTCTGAAGTCATCAACAGAAACAATGTAATCCAGCGAAGGGTTAAATGTAACTGTATAAATCATCGTCCCACCTCCATTCTGTTCCTATCTTTCCAGCTTTTTTCCATATGCTGTGCCTTTACTGTTCCGTTATCTTTAATCTGATTATAGCTCAAATTTAATCAAAATCAATCATCGACGCTCACAAACTTTCATGAATATTTTGTCTATTTTGCACAAAAAAAGTGGAGATTAGCTCTCCACTTTAATTATTTCCAACAAAATGCATTATATTCAGAATGCTATTGTAATCAGGATGTTGTTATAATCAGAATACTATTGTATACCCCCGTTCAAATACCTCTCCCGGCGCAATCCTGTTTCCCCATTCACGTTTTTCAAGAGTTCCGGAATAATCAGCCCTGTCAGCTCTTCCGTACCACGGTTCAATACATATAAACGGCACATTTTTGCCAACAGGTGACCACAGACCGAATACGGGTGCGTCAAACTTTACAGTAACAAATCTCTCACCGTCACATTCGAGATAAACCTCATGGCACTGGTTATTCTCAATAATGTATGCATCCCTGTCAAAAAATTCTTCCGTAACCGTAACACCGTCAGATATATCAAGCGTATATTCTTTATCCTCAAGAAGTCCTTCCGCATTAAGAAGCCTGTAAGATATACCTTCAGCCTTCATATCCGGATTCACAGCTTCCACGCCATATCTGTCCATAGCGAAGCCTATTCTGCATCCCGTAAGGCTCTCATGTCCGTCAAGTACAAACGCCGGATGTGCTCCTATACTGAAATACATTGCTTCATCCTGCGTATCTGACACTCTCCATGATGCAGCTATGCTGCTGCCGTCAAGTCTGTATGTACATTCAAGCTTAAAAAAGAAGGGATATACATCAAGTGTATCTGCATCCGCTTTAAGGCACATAGTCAGTTCCTCAGCTTCTATCTTAACCGGTTCAAATTCCATATCTCTGGCAAAGCCATGCTGTGTCATGTGGTATTGCTTTCCATTATACATAACACTGTTGTCCCTGTACTTACCGACTAACGGAAACAATACCGGTGCATGGCGCTTCCATGCCGCCGGGTCTGCCTGCCAGATATGCTCTCTGTTATCTGCAGCAGTTATTGCAGATACAATCTCACAGCCCTTGCTGTCTACAGTTACCTTAAGATATTCATTCTGAATCGTGTACCTCATCCTGATGTACCTCCTTTTTTCATTCCAACTCCCGAAAGTATAAGCATTCCTGCAACATTTACAAGAAGAACAGTTATTGCGGCAGCCATCCCTGAATAATCAGCCAATATGCCTACTATCTGCGGTGTAATGATTCCACCGAGTGCAGCAATCGCCAAAAGCATTGACATTGCAGTGTCAGACCCCTTTAACACACTGCCTGCACATGAAACTCCCGTAGGATATATTCCCGCAAAGAAAAATCCAAGCCCCGCTATCGCAAATGTTATCACATACAGATTATGTGTTGCTATAAGCAGAAGGAAGAACGCCGCAGTTGCTATGCAATATGTAAATATAAGCCTGTTTTTATCAATGACCTTCGAAAGCTTAGCCGTTGCAAGTCTTCCAAGCATTACCATAATCCATGTGACCGATACAAGATTTGTTGCATATGTACCGCTCATAATTCCCATACTTTTAAAATATGTGACAAACCATCCGTTAACGCAGTTTTCAAGTCCAAGATACAAAAACAGCAGAAATCCCATTATATAAAATACAGGATTTTTGTAATAAACGGCATTCTCTGTACCCATTCCTGCTCCTGTACCTGTTTCTGCACCCGTTCCTGTACCTGTTTCTGTATCTGCTGCCGACGTTCCTTCCTCTCCCGCATAGCCGCCCGGTGTAATCTTCATCCATGCATAACCTGCCGTTGCAAGCACAGAAGCCGCTGCTATAGTATAGGCTACCGCTCTCCAGCCAAATCCTGCCCCGATATACAGAGAAGTAAGCAGCGGAGACAGAAGCGCACCTGCCGCAAATGTCATATGCAGCAGATTAAGTGCTGCCGGCTTACCATCGGAATTATCATTTACAACTGCATTATTAATTATACTCACGGAGCCTCTTCCTATACCCAGCAGTACAAATACCGGATACAGCACCGCAACCGGTGGAAGCAGTGTGACTATAAACCATGAAAGAGGCACAAGTGATGACAGCATGACTATTGTCCTCTTTCTTCCAATCAGCCTTGATATTACCGGATTAACGAAACTTGCGAGAAGATTGCCTATCGCAAACGCCGACAGCAATCCTCCCGCAACACTGTAATTAATACCTGCTTCTTCTATAATGTAAGGAAGTGTGGTTCCGACAAGCAGAACCATTGCACCGCTCACAAAAAATGCGAAGTAACATGGAAATAATAATCTGAATCTATCCGGTATTTTTATATTAAACATTGAATCTGAACAGAATTACGTCTCCGTCCTTAACGACATAGTCCTTGCCCTCAAGTCTTACAAGGCCCTTTTCCTTGGCTCCGGCATATGTCTTGCAGTCAAGCAGATCCTGATAATTAACTACCTCAGCGCGGATGAAGCCTCTCTCAAAATCGCTATGTATCTTACCTGCCGCCTGAGGGGCCTTTGTACCGTTAACAATAGTCCATGCCCTTGTCTCAGTCTCTCCTGCCGTAAGATAGCTTATAAGTCCGAGAAGTCTGTAGCTTGCAGCTATAAGCTTATCAAGACCTGACTCTGAAAGTCCGAGGTCTTCAAGGAACATCTTCTTCTCATCATCATCGAGCTCTGATATCTCCTGCTCAATCTGCGCACAGATAACAAATACCTCACAGTTCTCCTTAGCAGCATAATCCCTTACTGCCTGAACGAACTTATTGCCCGCACCGTCATCAGCAAGGTCATCCTCTTTAACATTAGCCGCAAAAATTACAGGCTTGGCTGTGAGCAGATTATATGACTTAAGCATTGCCTGCTCATCCTCATCGTCTGTCTCAAAGCTCTTTGCAAGCTTGCCTTCCTCAAGATGTGCCTTGATACGCTTTATAAGGTCACATTCCTTGGCAATATCCTTATTATTGAATGCAGCTTTTGACTGCTTGGCAAGTCTTCTTTCAAGAATCTCTATATCTGAGAATATAAGCTCAAGGTTAATAGTCTCTATATCTCTAATCGGGTCTATAGAGCCGTCAACATGAACGATATTACTGTCCTCAAAGCATCTTACTACATGAACGATTGCATCAACCTCACGGATATTTGCAAGGAACTGGTTGCCGAGTCCCTCTCCCTTTGATGCTCCCTTAACAAGTCCTGCAATATCTACGAACTCTATAACTGCCGGTGTTATCTTGGCTGAATTGTAAAGAGCTGCCAGCTTGTTAAGTCTGTCATCCGGAACCGCAACAACGCCAACATTAGGGTCGATTGTACAGAACGGATAATTGGCTGACTCAGCCCCCGCCTTTGTAAGTGAATTAAACAGTGTACTCTTTCCGACATTCGGAAGTCCTACGATTCCTAATTTCATTTTAAATTATACCTCCTTAAAAGCCCTTTATTTAATGGTAATTTCTATATTAGAATGCCCTGATATTACTTGCAGAGTTTTAAACCGTTATTGTCCTCTATCACTCTTGCAGCATATGTGTGCATCAATACGTGCATTGAAAGACAAACTCTCTTCCTTTTAAATTTTTGCCTGTAAAATCAACTTTTTTCTGCTGTGCAAGCATAAATGGTTTGATATAATCCATTAGTATATCATAAGTCTTGTAATTTTAAAACAACAAAATCGTTTCAAATATGTAATAAATAAAACTAGCAGCAGGATTAAAATAGCACCTTCAGAAAGATATGCCTCTTTCCGTTGGTGCTTAATTTACTATAATTCCAAATATTCACTTGGCAGAATTGCCTTTATGTCTGATGTGGAATAATCCGACACATTTCTTGTCACAATATACGCTGCTCCATAACTCTTTGCTCATTCCATTTGTAAACAGTCCTCAAAATCAGAAAATTCTTCATTTGCAAGACCAGATAATAATTTTGCTTTGTCTATTCCCTCTACTTCAAAAATCGTGCATAGGTTTGATAATATTTCTCTTCGCTCCTTTGCAGTATAATCTTTCCTTAATATAAAGAACATATTAGAGATAGAGTGAGCTGCAATACAACCTTGTGCATTCCCTTCGGCACATAACAAGATTACTTTCTTTGCATCCTCAAAAAACGGCTCTCTTTCAAGAAGATAGTCAAGTAATACATTGGTATCAATCAGAATTTTATCTGCCATATTTATATTCCCTATAAGAAGCTAATTCTGCATCATCATCTGTAACAGTTCCCTTTTTACGTAACTGTTCCAATCTTCCAAAAGCGTCTTTCCTTTCCTTGTCAGAATCATTATATAATCCATTTAACCCCTGCATAATCTGAATTACAAAAGACAGCTTATCTTCCGGTATCTTTTCCAGTTCCATTATCGCACTTTGCCTTAATGCTGTCATAGGTCATACCTCCTTTAAATTCTCGGATGGACATATCTGTTCATTCATAATAAATATATAACATTGACTCCGTTTTTTCAATTAGAATCTATAGGTACATAAATGTATCCAAATTAACTATCTTTTTGTTTATATCATTCCATTTAATATTTTATATATAATCCTGCACAATAATCACTTGGCAGCTATTTCCCACATATTGCACACTTTCCGTTTGCATTATCATAAAATAGTTTTTGTACATCTTGATAATAATGTCTTGAGTATTTAACAATTTTAGAGTAGAATAGTTTAAAATGTAAAATTTTATGGAGGTACGTATGAAACATTTGTTAAATCCTCTCGATTTATCAGTGGAAGAAACGGACAGGCTGTTGAATCTTGCAGACAGCATCGCCGCTGACCCTGCCAAGTACAGTCATTGCTGTACAGGCAAAAAATTAGCAACTCTTTTCTATGAACCAAGTACAAGGACCCGGTTAAGCTTTGAAGCAGCTATGATTAATCTCGGCGGGTCTGTTCTTGGTTTTTCTTCTGCCAATTCAAGCTCAGCTTCAAAAGGCGAAAGTGTATCAGATACAATCCGCGTAATATCCTGCTATGCAGATATCTGCGCAATGCGTCATCCAAAGGAGGGTGCTCCAATGGTAGCCGCCAGTAAATCACGCATCCCTGTAATTAACGCAGGCGATGGCGGACATCAGCATCCTACGCAGACTCTCACAGATCTTATGACAATACGTTCACTCCGTGGAAGTCTCGGTAATCTCACAATAGGACTTTGTGGTGACCTTAAGTTCGGACGTACCGTACATTCTCTTATCAACTCACTTATCAGATATGACAATGTAAAGTTTGTTCTCATATCACCAAAGGAACTCCGCGTTCCCGACTACATCCGTGATGATGTTCTTGATGCTAACCATATTGAATATAAGGAAGTTGAAAAGCTCGAGGATGTTATGCCTGAGCTTGATATCCTCTACATGACAAGAGTTCAGCGTGAGCGTTTCTTTAACGAAGATGAATATCTGCGCATGAAGAATTTTTACATACTTGATGCTGAGAAGATGCAGCTTGCAAAGCCTGATATGTATGTTCTCCATCCACTTCCGAGAGTTAATGAGATTTCTGTTGATGTGGATGATGACCCGCGTGCAGCATATTTTAAGCAGGTTCAGAACGGCGTATATGTGCGTATGGCACTTATACTAACGCTTCTTGGAATTGATACTTCCAATCTATAAATTACAATCAGCCGGTCAGCACATATTTTATTACATGTATTACACACAGCCGGTACCGGCAGAACGGAGATTACTATGTTAAATGTAGGACAGTTAAATGAAGGTTTTGTTCTCGATCATATAGAGGCAGGAAAGAGCATGCAGATATATGACAATCTTGGTCTTGGCAAGCTTGACTGCCAGGTTGCCATAATCAAGAATGCACGCAGCAATAAGATGGGCAAGAAGGACATTATTAAGATTGAAGGCGGACTTGACCTTGTCGATCTCGATGTTCTCGGTTTTATCGACCACAACATCACTGTTAACATTATCAAGAACGGAGAAATCGTAGAGAAAAAGCGTCTTTCACTTCCAAAGCGCATTACTAACGTTATCAAATGCAAGAATCCGCGCTGCATTACATCTATTGAGCAGGAACTTGATCACGTATTCACACTTACCGATGAGGACAATCAGGTATACAGATGCTTATACTGCGAGGAAAAGTATATAAAGCAGTAATGCATCTAAATCGGTAATTGCCTGCAGTAATTACAATACAGTAATAAAAAAATGCCCGTACAGGTTACATACATCATGAATTCTTCATGTGATGCCCTGTACGGGCATTATTTTGATTATAATTATATCATTGGATAGATTGAGCAGGGCTGTAAGCCGGGTTATGTCAAATGCGTAACACGCACGTGATAATCATCTATCTAGTCCTGCTGTTACCAGCAGGCTCAAGCGACCTACCCAAAGACACGACGGGCAGCCGTATCGCCTTTGTCTGGTCTTGCTTCGGATGGGGTTTACATGGCTTCTCATGTTACCATGAGAACGGTAGTCTCTTACACTGCCTTTCCACCCTTACCGGAACGCGTAGCAAGCTGCACGCTCCGGCGGTATATCTCTGTTGCACTGGCCTTGGAGTCACCTCCACCGGACGTTATCCGGCATCCTGCCCTGTGAAGCCCGGACTTTCCTCACCTGCATAAGCAGCCGCGATTATCCGCCCTACTCAACCAACTATGAATTCTATCAAATGACATCGATTATGTCAATGTATGAACATAGCGTCGCCGAAAGAAAAGAATCTGTACTTTTCTTCAACCGCAGTCTTATATGCCGCAAGCACATGCTCTCTTCCCGCTAATGCCGATACAAGCATCAAAAGCGTTGATTCCGGCAGATGGAAATTAGTTATCAGCGCATCGAGCACCTTGAACTTATATCCCGGATAGATGAATATCTCAGTCCAACCACTGCATGCCTTGACATTGCCGTCATTATCTGACGCTGACTCAATAGTTCTGCAGCTTGTTGTTCCTACGCATATAACGCGTCCTCCATTAGCCTTCGCGTTATTAATCTTATCCGCAGCTTCCTGCGTCACTACATAATATTCAGAGTGCATGTGGTGCTCCTGTATATTCTCAACCTTGACAGGTCTGAATGTTCCAAGTCCGACATGGAGCGTGACACGCGCTATATCAACACCTTTTTCCTGAATCTTTTCAAGAAGCTCCTTAGTAAAGTGAAGTCCTGCTGTAGGAGCTGCTGCTGAACCTTCATGCTTTGCATATACAGTCTGGTATCTGTTCTTGTCCTGAAGCTTATGTGTTATATAAGGAGGCAGAGGCATCTGTCCAAGCTCGTCAAGAATCTCTTCAAAAATGCCTTCATAAGTAAACTGAATCAGTCTGTTGCCTTCTTCAACAATATCTATAACCTCAGCCACAAGCTTGCCGCCACCAAAGCTTATCTTTGTCCCGATCTTAGCCTTCTTGCCGGGCTTTACAAGCACTTCCCAGACATCCTTCATATCTTCCTTACGCTTTAACAGAAGAACTTCTATTGCTGCGCCGGTTCCGACTCTCTCTCCTATAAGTCTTGCCGGAATAACTTTGGTATCATTGATAACAAGGCAGTCGCCCGGATTAAGATAATCAATTATGTCCTTAAATATCTTATGTTCAATCTCGCCTGTATTCTTATCAAGCAGCATCAGCCTCGAAGCCGAACGGTCAGACAACGGATCCTGTGCAATAAGCTCCTGTGGCAGATCATAATAAAAATCATGTAATTCCATCATATAACTTTCCTCATTTCTGAACAACTCACTATATGTATTGTCAGAATACCCGGAAGCTGAATTATCAGCTTCTGAGTTCTATTCCAAGTCCACCGAGGTCCTTAAGTATGTTCTCCATAATCGGATTGATATCCTTGTCCTCAAGTGTTCTGTCCTTTGCTCTGAAGCTTATAGAATAAGCAACTGACTTGAATCCTGACTTAATCTGTGAGCCTTCATAGATATCAAAGAGCTTATAGCTTTCAACAAGCTTTCCGCCTCTCTTCTCTATGATATCCTCAATAGTTCCGACAAGCACTGACTTATCCATAACCATTGAGATATCTCTTGTAACTGCAGGGAACTTTGCAATTCCTTCGTATTTTCTGTCAAATGTTGCCTTCTCTACGATATGCGGCATATCAATTACTGCAACATAAGCCTTCTCTCCTATTGAATAAGTGTCAAGGACATCCGGATGAACCTCTCCGAGATATCCGATCACTTCTCCGTCGTAGACTATATTGGCCTGTCTTCCCGGATGAAGGAATGTCTTGCCTGCGTTAGGATCGTATTCCGGCTTATTTCTCATTCCTACCTTTTCAAGGAATTCCTCAACAACTCCCTTCATGCTGAAGAAATCACCATCTCCATAGAAGCCGAGTGTGAACTGCATTCTCTCATCAGGAAGCTCTGTAAGAGGAAGTGCCTTTGGAAGATAAATATTGCCCAGCTCATAGAGCTTAACATTCTTATTTCTTCTGTTATAGTTAGTTGACAGTGATGTAAGCATTCCGTTAAGTGAAGTTGTTCTCATAATGCTGAAATCTTCACCAAGAGGATTAGATATAACTATTGCCTTACGAAGCGGTGAATCCTCAGGAAGAAGAAGCTTATCAAATACCTTAGGGCTTTCAAATGAATATGTCATGCCCTGTGAGAAACCACAGAACTCTGCAATATCTCTTGCGACACCCTCAATTCTCATCTTGAATGAAAGCTTACCTGTTGTAGCCTCTCCTGACGGAAGTGTCGTAGGGATGTTTGCGTATCCGTAGAATCTTGCAACTTCCTCTGCTATATCGGCACCACACTGAAGATCCTGTCTAAATGTAGGTATTATAAGTTCATTAGTCTCTTCGTTATATACGAGCTCAATCTTCTTAAGATATCCAAGCATCTCTTCTGCAGAAATATCTATTCCGAGCAGCTTGTTAATCTTATCAGGCTCGAACTTGATTCTCTTTTCCGTATTCTTCTCAGGATATACATCAATCATTCCGCCGACAACTTCGCCCGCGCCAAGCTCCTCAATAAGCTGGCATGCTCTGTCAATAGCTTCTGACGCAAGATTAGGGTCAAGTCCCTTCTCGAACTTACCTGATGCTTCTGTTCTCATACCAATCTTCTTGGCTGAAAGACGGATATTAGTTCCGTCAAAACATGCTGCCTCAAAAAGCATTGTCTTGACATCATCTGTTATCTTAGAATTCTCGCCACCCATGATACCTGCAATACCTACTGACTTCTCGGCATCACATATCATAAGGATTGAAGGATCAAGCTTTCTTGTCTGTCCGTCAAGTGTTACAAACTCTTCGCCCTCTTCTGCGCGGCGTACTATTATCTTGCCGCCGGCAAGCGTATCATAATCATATGCATGCATAGGCTGTCCGTACTCTTCCATTACGTAATTCGTAATATCTACGATGTTATTGATAGGTCTTATTCCGCTTGCAGCAAGCCTTCTCTGCATCCATTCAGGTGATGGCGCAAGCTTGATATTCTTAACGAGCCTTGCTGTGTATCTTGGGCAGAGGTCTGTTGCCTGAACATCTACCTTCACATAATCATTAACATCTTCGCTGTTGCCTACTTTCTTGACAGGAGGCATAACAAAATCCTTATGGAATGTTGCCGCAGCCTCTCTTGCTACGCCAAGAATGCTGTAACAGTCTACTCTGTTGTTAGTAATCTCATATTCAAATACAGTATCGCGAAGTCCGAGTGCCTCTATTGCATCAGAACCGACAACTGCATCCTCAGGCATTACATAAAGACCATTTTCAGGTGCGTCCGGATAAAAGTCTCTTGATGAGCCAAGCTCCTCTATAGAGCACATCATACCATTAGATTCAACACCACGGAGCTTACCCTTCTTAATCTTAATTCCGCCTTCCGTCTTAGAACCGTCATGTCCTCCGGCAACACGTCCGCCATCGAGTACTACAGGTACCTTCATTCCGACAACTACGTTAGGTGCGCCTGTAACTATCTGTATTGTTTCTTTGCCTACGTTGACCTGGCATATAACAAGCT
>CAMBEF010000038.1 GCA_945865495.1 uncultured Bacteroides sp.
AACGGTAAGCCTCATATCGGACACGTACTTACACGTGTTATCAAGGATATGATTCCAAGATACAGAACAATGAAGGGATATATGGTTCCAAGAAAGGCAGGATGGGATACACACGGACTTCCTGTTGAGCTTGAAGTAGAGAAGATGCTCGGTCTTGACGGCAAGGAGCAGATTGAAGAGTACGGACTTGAGCCATTTATCAAGCACTGTAAGGAAAGCGTATGGAAATATAAGGGAATGTGGGAAGATTTCTCCAATACAGTCGGATTCTGGGCTGATATGGATAACCCTTATGTAACATACGATAATAACTTTATTGAGTCTGAGTGGTGGGCGCTTAAGGAAATCTGGAACAAGGGGCTCCTCTATAAGGGATATAAGATTGTTCCTTACTGCCCTCGTTGTGGTACACCTCTTTCAAGCCACGAGGTTGCACAGGGATATAAGAGTGTTAAGGAACGCTCAGCAATTGTGCGCTTTAAGGTTGTGGGAGAAGATGCATATTTCCTTGCATGGACAACAACACCATGGACACTTCCGTCTAACGTGGCACTTTGTGTGAACCCGGATGAGACATACTGCAAGGTTAAGGCAGCAGACGGTTACACATACTATATGGCTGAGGCCCTTCTTGATAAGGTACTTGGCGGACTTGCCAATGAAGAGGAAGGTGTTAAGGCATACGAGGTGCTCGAGACATACAAGGGTAAGGATCTTGAGTATAAGGAATATGAGCCGCTGTATGCATGTGCAGGAGAGGCAGCAGCAAAGCAGAATAAGAAGGGACATTATGTTACATGTGACTCATATGTAACTATGACAGATGGTACAGGTATCGTTCATATCGCTCCTGCATTCGGTGAGGATGACTCTAAGGTAGGTAAGAAGTATGACCTTCCGTTTGTACAGTTTGTAGACGGTAAGGGCGAGCTTACAGCAGAGACTCCATATGCAGGTGTATTTGTTAAGAAGGCAGACCCAATGGTACTTGCAGACCTTGATAAGGAAGGCAAGCTCTTTGATGCACCTAAGTTTGAGCATGATTACCCATTCTGCTGGAGATGTGATACTCCGCTTATCTACTACGCAAGAGAATCATGGTTCATCAAGATGACAGCTGTTAAGGATGACCTTATCAGAAATAATAACACAATAAACTGGATACCTGAGAGCATCGGTAAGGGACGTTTTGGTGCATGGCTTGAGAACGTTCAGGACTGGGGTATCAGCCGTAACCGTTACTGGGGAACTCCTCTTAATGTATGGGAGTGTGAATGCGGATGCCAGCACAGCATCGGAAGCATAGCAGAACTTAAGGAGATGTCAGATAACTGTCCTGATGATATTGAGCTTCACAGACCATATATTGATGCCGTGACAATCAAGTGTCCTAAGTGTGGCAAGCAGATGCACAGAGTACCTGAGGTTATCGACTGCTGGTTTGACTCAGGTTCAATGCCATTTGCACAGCATCATTATCCGTTTGAGAATAAAGACCTGTTTGAGCAGCAGTTCCCTGCCAAGTTCATATCAGAGGCTGTTGACCAGACAAGAGGATGGTTCTATTCACTCCTTGCAATCTCAACACTGCTGTTCAATAAGGCACCTTACGAGAATGTTATTGTTCTTGGACATGTTCAGGATGCAGACGGTCAGAAGATGAGTAAGTCAAAGGGTAACGCTGTGGATCCGTTTGATGCACTCCAGAAGCATGGAGCAGATGCAATAAGATGGTATTTCTATGAGAACAGCGCACCATGGCTTCCTAACAGATTCCATGACAAGGCAGTAACAGAAGGCCAGCGTAAGTTCATGGGAACTATCTGGAACACATATGCATTCTTCGTACTGTACGCCAATATAGATAATTTTGACGCAACACAGTATAAGCTTGAGTATGATAAGCTTCCTGTAATGGATAAGTGGATTCTGTCAAAGCTTAATACTCTTATCAAGACTGTAGATAATAACCTTAACGATTATAAGATTACAGAGACGGCAAGAGCACTTGAAGACTTTGCTGACGAGCTTTCTAACTGGTATGTAAGAAGAAGCCGTGAGAGATTCTGGGCTAAGGGAATGGAGCAGGATAAGATCAATGCTTACATGACACTTTACACATGCCTTGTAACACTCGCAAAGTGTGCAGCTCCTATGATTCCGTTCATGACAGAGGATATCTACCAGAACCTTGTAAGAAGAATAGATAAGACAGCTCCGGAGAGCATTCACCTGTGTGACTTCCCGGTTGCCAATGAGGCATGGATTAATAAGGAACTTGAGGATGATATGGAAGACGTTATGAATGTTGTCGTTATCGGACGTGCGTGCCGTAATGCAGCCAACATCAAGAACCGTCAGCCAATCGGTAACATGTTTATCAAGGCACCTTGGACACTTGGCGAGTTCTACGTTGATATCATTAAGGATGAGCTTAATGTAAAGAATGTGGAATTCAAGGATGATGTCCGTGCATATACTTCATATACATTTAAGCCACAGCTCAAGACGCTCGGACCAAAGTACGGCAAGATTCTTAATGATATAAGAAAGGCACTTGCTGAGCTTGACGGTAACGCAGCGATGGAGCAGCTTAATAATCTCGGATACCTTAAGCTTAATGTCGCAGGACAGGAGATTGACCTTGAGAAGGATGACCTCCTTATTGATATGGCTCAGACTGAAGGGTATGTTGCAGACAGCTATGCACAGATAACTGTAGTCCTTGAGACAACACTCACACCTGAGCTTATTGAAGAAGGATTTGTGCGTGAGATAATAAGTAAGGTCCAGCAGATGCGTAAGGAAGCAGGATTCGAGGTAATGGATAAGATAGCGGTATATCTTGAGGGCAACGATAAGCTTGAGGGAATCGTAAGAAAGAACGAAGACCTTATCAAGTCAGAAGTACTTGCTAATGAGGTAGGATATGACTCTGTTAAAGGATTCACAAAAGAGTGGAATATTAACGGCGAAAGTGTTACAATGGGAGTTGAAAAGCTTTCGTAAATATTTACTTGTGAAAAAGGAGACAATATGGGAGTAAAGTTTGACAAGGATGAATTTAAGAAGAGTGTTGCCGACAATCTGAAGGTTTTATACAGAAAGACGGTTGACGAGGCTGATAAACAGCAGATATTTCAGGCAGTAAGCTATTCTGTCAAGGACATGATAATGGACAGATGGCTTGCAACCCAGAAGACATACGAGAAGGAAGATGTCAGAACTGTAGTGTATATGTCAATGGAGTTCCTTATGGGCCGTGCCCTTGGCAATAATATGATTAATCTTACAGTTTACAAAGATATCAAAGAAGCTCTTGATGAGATGGGGCTTGACCTTAACGTAATAGAGGATCAGGAACCGGATGCGGCTCTTGGTAATGGTGGTCTTGGAAGACTGGCAGCATGTTTTCTTGATTCACTTGCCACACTTGGATATCCTGCATACGGATGTGGAATAAGATACAGATATGGTATGTTCAAGCAGCAGATTAAGGACGGTTATCAGGTAGAAGTGCCTGATAACTGGCTTAAGGACGGTAACCCGTTTGAGATTAAGAGACCTGAGTATTCTTATGAAGTCAAGTTTGGCGGATATGTAAGATGCTATAAGGATGAGGACGGAAGAGATAAGTTCGTTCAGGAAGATTACCGTTCAGTAATAGCTGTTCCTTATGATATGCCGATTGTAGGCTATGGCAACAATGTTGTTAATACACTTATCATATGGGATGCAGAACCTGTTAATACATTTAACCTTGAGTCATTCAATAAAGGTGATTATCACAAGGCTATTGAGCAGGAGAATCTTGCCAAGAATATTGTTGAGGTCCTTTATCCTAACGATAACCATTATGCAGGTAAGGAACTCAGATTAAAGCAGCAGTATTTCTTTGTATCAGCAAGTATACAGAGAGCAATTGCCAAGTATAAGAAGACTCACAGCGACATAAGAAAGTTCCACGAGAAGTATGTATTCCAGCTTAACGATACACATCCTACAGTTACTGTTGCCGAGCTCATGAGAATTCTCATGGATGAGGAAGGACTTAACTGGGAAGAGGCATGGGAAGTAACTACACACTGCTGTGCATATACTAACCATACAATTATGGCTGAGGCACTTGAAAAGTGGCCTATCGAGCTGTTCTCAAGACTTCTTCCGAGAGTATATCAGATTGTTGAGGAGATTAACCGCAGATTTGTTGAGGAACTGAAGGTTAAGTATCCGGGCAATCAGGATAAGATCCGTAAGATGGCTGTTATATATGACGGTCAGGTTAAGATGGCCAACCTTGCAATTGTAGCAGGATTCTCTGTCAACGGTGTTGCCAAGCTTCACACAGAGATTCTTGAGAAGCAGGAACTCAAGGACTTCTATGAGATGTTCCCTGAGAAGTTCAATAACAAGACTAACGGTATCACACAGAGAAGATTTCTTCTTCACGGTAATCCGCTTCTTGCAGACTGGATAACAGGCAAGATTGGTGATGACTGGATAACAGACCTGTCACATCTTAGCAGGCTCAAGGTATATGTTGATGATGAGAAGTGCCAGCGTGAGTTTATGCAGATTAAGTATCAGAATAAGTTAAGACTTGCCAAGTACATTAAGGAGAACAATGGAGTTGAAGTTGATCCCCGTTCAGTATTCGATGTACAGGTTAAGAGACTTCATGAGTATAAGAGACAGCTTCTTAATATACTTCATGTAATGTATCTGTATAACCAGCTTAAAGCTAATCCTGATCTTGATATACCTGCACAGACATTTATATTCGGGGCTAAGGCTGCTGCAGGATATAAGATAGCAAAGCTTACCATTAAGCTTATCAATAATGTTGCAGATGTCGTTAATAATGACCCTGCAATCAAGGGCAGGCTTAAGGTTGTATTCATAGAGAATTACCGTGTATCTAACGCTGAGATTATATTTGCGGCAGCAGATGTGAGTGAACAGATATCAACTGCATCCAAGGAAGCTTCCGGTACAGGTAACATGAAGTTCATGCTTAATGGTGCGCTTACGCTCGGAACGATGGATGGTGCCAATGTTGAGATAGTCCAGGAAGTCGGAGAAGATAATGCTGTTATCTTCGGACTTACATCAGATGAAGTTATCCGTTACGAGAATGAAGGCGGATATGATCCGATGGAGATATTCAACAATGACCAGGATGTCAGAACAGTTCTTATGCAGCTCATTAATGGTGAATACTGCAGAGAGAATCCTGAGATGTTCAGAGATATCTACAATTCTCTTCTTCACAATGATGGTGGAAGAAGAGCTGACACATACTTTATACTTAAGGATTTCCGTGCATATGCGGACGCGCACAGGAAGATGCTTGATAAGTATAAGGATGAGAAGGGCTGGGCTAAGTCAGCCATGCTTAATGTGGCATGCGCCGGCAAGTTCTCATCAGACCGTACTATTGAGGAGTATGTAAGGGATATCTGGAAGCTCGACAAGGTTAAGGTTGAAGTCCCTGATGAAGATTAATTAAACAGTCATACATGTCCATAAGTGCTCATACCTTTTAACAGGAGGTGGAGCAATGCATGGAAGAAGAATAGAGCTTGGAATAATGAAGAAAGCACTTTTGGTTACAATAGTGTGTTTCGTTATTCCGGGCTTTTTTACGTTAATGCTTACCGGAGTAAGGCAGCCGTCGCAGGAAGCTGATATAGGCCGGAATGGGCGTGTCAGAATTGACACCGGAAAAAGCGTTACGGATATGAGTGTTGATGATTATATAGCCGGTGTACTTGCGTCAAGACTTGAATACGGCAGTGAGCCTGAGCTTATCAAGACGCAGGCAGTTATGATAAGAACGCAGATATACAGGGCAATGAAAGACAGTTTCAGTGTTGATGATGATGAGCTTGCAATGACATATATCTCAAAGAAGGAGCGCATGAAGCTGTGGCAGGGCGATTATGATGCCAACGAAGCACTCATAGAGGACTGCATTGCGGCTGTACCACAGCTTGTTATGCGCTGCAACAATGAACTGATAAACTGTCCTTATACATACATTACGGCAGGTAAGACGAGGAGTATGTCTGATGAGTCGATGCCATGGCTTAAGCAGGCAGAGTGCCCGGATGACAGCAGGACAGAACAATATATAAGTATAAAATATATAAGCAATCCGGATTTTGTAAAGCTGTGCTCAAAAAAATTTGCGTCCGTTACCGAGACAGCATCTTCAGGACTCAGCAAAGATGCACCGCTTGAGACAGTCCAGATTGTCGAACGTGACCAGTCAGATTACGTAAACAGAATAAAGGTTGGTAATATTGTAATAAGCGGAGAAGAATTTGCGGATGCGCTTGGCCTTGCATCTCCGTGTTTTTTTATTGAGGACGTAAGCAGGAATACATCGGGAGCAGGCAATGCTTCGGGTGATATAAGAATTACAGTCCGTGGAAGCGGCAGCGGATACGGACTCAGCATTAACCAGGCGGCAGTAATGGCACGTCAGGGCAGTGGATACGATGAAATTTTAAAATATTTTTTTAACGGAATATCAATAGAGAATCTGTAAATGTATAAAATCCGGATTCATGGAAAACATATTAACATCAGCAGTGATTTGCGGCAAGAATGGAGGGTTAATATGAAGAAAATAAAGAAGAGAAGTCCGGAAAAGATGATGTCATTCATTATAACGGGAGCACTTGTATGTGCGCTCGCTGTGGGTGTTATTTCAGTGGCAGGCAGGACAAAGAAAGGTTCATCTAATATTGTAGACCTGAATGAGACGAAAATAGAGCAGGCAAAAGCAGAAGAGAATACACGAAGAGACATAACGGAATATACAAAGAGCAGACCGATAACAGAGCAGAATAATTCAATGACAAAATCCGCTGATGATGAAAATGCAGATCTCCAGGCCAGATCTGATATACCGACTAAGGCCGGCAGCGGTGATACATCCGGTTCGGATACTGCACGTCAGGGAAATGACGGAGTTGCAGCCAATTCAGCGGACAATATAGCAGCTAAGTATTCGTTTGGTGAGAATGACACGCTTAAGCGTCCGGTCAATGGCGAAGTTATCATGAAATACAGCATGGACAGTACAATATATTATAAGACACTTGGCTTATACAAAGTTAATCCGGCTGTCAACATAGCAGCATCTGCCGGCACGGAAGTAATTGCTGCGGCATCCGGAGTCGTTAATGCAATCAATGTAAGTGATGAGACAGGCACAACCGTATCGATTGACATCGGCAACAATTATGTAACAACATACGGACTGCTTGATGATGTTAAGCTTAAGAAGGGCATGACCGTGGTTGCCGGGGATGTTATAGGAAAGGTAGCAGAGCCGACCAGATATTACACAGAGGAAGGCGCCAATCTTTACTTCAAACTGACGGTTGATGACAAGCCTGTAGACCCGGTTGCATATTTTGAATAAAACAGAGAAAAACGCATTCCAGAGCCTTAGAGGTGTCTGTGAATGCGTTTATTTATATGTATGCCGTTATTTTTGCGACGCCAGCCATCTGTCAAAGCGCTCATACACAATATCAAATGGAGCAGGCCCCAGATCCATAAGAAATCTGTGGAACTCAACCGCATCAAAGCGTTCACCGAGAGAAGCCTGCGCATTGACACGCAGATCCATAAAAGCAAAGCAGCCAAGTGAATACTTAGGGTAGGAGGCAGGCTCGGCGCAAAGATATCCATAGAGCCAGTCAATATCCATACCATCAGCAACACCCCAGTCCTGAAGGAATATTCTTAAGCGGTCTTTGGTCCAGCCGTAATAATTGACTCCCATATCCATTTTTGAATACAGTGCAAGAGTTATTGTCTCGTTATCCTTAAGAAGCTGATATATACTGTCAGATGATGATTTGTCATCATACATATAAGAGAGCATCTCAACATATGAAGCCCAGCCTTCGGAATAGCCGCCGGTCTGGAGAATCCTCCGTACAGGGTCGGGATTTGTTGCTGCAAAATACGTTGTCTGGTACATGTGTCCCGGATATCCCTCATGTGCAAGCATAGGATAAATAGTGGCATAATCAGCCTGATAGCGGTTGATAAGAATAACATTGCTTGTGTAGTTATCAATCTGTGGGATTATGTACATTGCAGGATTGGCATTCTCCTCAAGGGATTTGTCGATATCCCTGATGGAGTATTCAACCTCCGGCGCTGCCGGGAATTCATCAGTAAGCTTGCTGTGAAGATCTTTTACAATCTCTTCCGGGTCAGTGAGTGTAAATGAAAAATTGTCAAGCCGGTCTGCGACAGACGGATCCTTTGCAAGTATTGCCTGAAGTGACAGGTAGGCAGACGTAATATACTGATCAAGAAGCTCATCAAGATCATTCATTGACTTAGCCCATCCAAGGTCACTCTTTACAAGATACTCATAGTACTTGCGCCCGTCGGGATAATTGCACAGACCTCCCTGATAACGATTGGTGCCTTTGAGGGATGTAACACCGTCAATAATATCCTGATAAGCGGGCAGAACTGATGATACGACAGCTTTGCGGTTTGCTTCGATATACGCGTTCCTTTCGGCATCCGTAAGTTCGCTGACATCATTAAGACGGCTTGCAAATGTTGTTATCAGAAATGAATCCGCACCGCTGTTTTTATCTATAAATGTCCGGCACTGTCCTATAAGCTCATCCGCTATATAATCCTCCATAAAGAGCCCTTTTTCAGAGCGGAGCCGCTCAAATGCCATAATATCAGATAAATATCTCCCGGTGTCATTCAGAATGGCAATATAATCGTCCACATCAGCTTTGGAATAAAATTCATATTCGGCAAGCAGTGTGGGAAGCATAACGGTAATTCCGCTATATGGAGTAAGAGATGTTGAATACATATACAGATCACAGTATTCAAGCTCAGTTGTGAGATAATTCTTCATGATGTCATATGTGAGCTGCTGTTTCTGTGACAATTCTTCATAGCGGAAGGTGTTCAGACGATTCAGGCAGTCTGTAATATCAGATGTATTATCAAGTGAATTGATATCAATTGTGCCAAGCGTGGCAGCAGTATGTTCTATGCCGTAATTCTCAGGATTTTTAACCATGCAGTGGAGAGTCAGTGTATCCTGTGATACAGCATCACGAAAGACATCAAGCGTAAATTCATTAAATGCTTCAAGGTCCTGCGCTGCATATGTCCTGCCTGTCTGTTCAGTGCTTCCTTCCTGACCGGAACCGTCACTGACGAAATCGCGTCCTGAACCAAAGCTGCACCCGGCAAGGCTTAAGCACAGAATAAACGTAAGTATCACAGCAAAGAAACGCTGCTTCATATATGAGTTAGCTCTTTTAATATTCAACCGATAATCCCCCTTATTAGATACAAGATGTGTATATATAGTATATTAATATACATTAACTGGATATGCAATCAGTGATGTGGTATCATTATAACAACAGAAATAATTAATAGGAAAGTCTGGATAAAAGAGGGAGAGATACAATGAAGATAAACAAAATTAACAGACTCGCATTAATCAACGGACATATACTGGACGGGTCAGAGAATATGGAGCCTGTTGCGGATAAGGTTATTCTTATCGAGGGCGATACAATCAAAGCAATAACAGACAGAGATGAGTGGGAGAGCTCAGATACGAAGCAGTCATATGAGGTATATGACCTTAACGGAAGATATATAATGCCCGGACTTATCAATATGCATGTGCATCTTGCCGGCAATGGAAAGCCACAGAAAAAGCAGCGAGACAACGCGGCACTTGTAGGAAAGATAATGAGCACGGCGCTTACAAGAAGGATTGCCTACAATATGGTAAAGGGCTTTGCAAAGCTTGAGCTTCTGTCAGGTGTTACAACGATAAGAACTGTAGGCGGACTTGCGGATTTTGATACCAGATGCAGGACTGATATAGAAAACGGCAGATGTATCGGACCGAGAATTATTGCGGCTAATGAAGGAATATCCGTGCCGGGCGGTCATATGGCGGGGTCGGTTGCAATAGCGGCTACAACGGTCGATGAAGCGCTTGCACAGGTTGACAGGGCAGCCAGGCAGAAGGTGGATATTATAAAGCTCATGATTACGGGCGGTGTCCTTGATGCCAAGGCAAAGGGAGTTCCTGGAGAGCTTAAGATGCAGCCGGATATGGTGAAGGCTGTGTGCGAGAGAGCACATAAGCTCGGATATAAGGTTGCGGCACACGTTGAGTCAACGGAAGGTGTCAGAGTTGCGCTTGCTAACGGAGTAGATTCAATAGAGCATGGTGCTAAGCCGGATGAAGAGATAATAAGCCTTTTCAAAGAGAAAAATGCATTTCTTACAACAACCATATCACCGGCTCTTCCGTATGCACTGTTTGACAGGAGCGTATCGCATGCATCAGAGGTAGAGCAGTTCAATGGCAATATTGTGTTTGAGGGAATCGTGGAATGTTCTAAAGCGGCGATTGCCAACGGAATACCTGTTGCACTTGGCAATGATGTGGGCTGTCCGTATATTACGCAGTACGATTTCTGGAGAGAGCTGTATTATTTCAGCAGATATGTAGGCGTGTCGAATGCATTTGCACTGCATACGGCAACACAGGTCAATGCAGGGCTTGCGGGAATTGGCGATATTACGGGAACTGTAGCACCGGGGATGAAGGCAGAGCTTATTGTGACACAGGATAATCCGCTTGATAATCTGTGCGCTTTGAGAAATGTGGATTGTGTAATTGCAGGCGGTAACATTATTGACAGACCTGAATTTAAGAGAAATGCAAATGCGGACAGGGAACTTGATAAGATGATTTGATGAAAGTCAGCAGAAAGGAGAAGCTATGAAGCTAGGAGAGGCAATACCGAAATATCAGGCATACAGAAACGAATTACAGGATAAAAAGAAGGATATCTATAAGCAGCTTAAGAATGCCAGGGATAAAGCGGAGTGCACAGGGAGTGACGAATGGACGCAGAAGGCGGCGCAGCTCCAGCTTTCATATGACAAGGCATCAGAGGATTGTGACAAATATGAGAATGCACTTAATGGACTTAGAGAGCAGTGGTGTGCGGCTTCCGATGCAGAGAATGCCAAGGCACTCGCAGACCCGGAGACGGGACTTGGGGCAACAATAGCCAAGATAATGACAACGGTTGCAAGAATGTGCGCGGGCGATAAGGTGCCATATTCTGATGAGAAAAAAGTCATGGAATACGATGATAAGATGTATGGCAAGGCAAAGCAGGCACAGATGATTATGGCGGCACTTAAGGAAAAGCGCAAGGAATACGATTCACTCTGGGATAAAGAAGGTGGGGAGTATGACCCGGAGAGTGTGGCAGATAATACGCAGGCGCAGGGAGAGCTTCCAAAGATTGAGGAAGACACAGGCTCGGACTCAGGTGACGGTTCGGATGCAGGACAAGACACAGGCTCAGAGAATGCTGCTACTTGACATTTGCAATATCAATATAGTAATATCTATCATAGCTGGGTGCATCTGTCCCGACATCATATTAATAATTTAATAATCAAACACTATGAAGGAAAGAGTAATCACAGTGAAGAATCTACAGAGAATTCCGCGCCTGCTGCAAGCGGATGATTCGGATGGTGATGAAGATGGCTCCGGAGTGGCGCACCGAACAGATAAGCTGCAAGGCTGCGACAGGACCGACTGTTATATCGGACATGAGGCTTTAACGGGAATGAGATAATCGGCTGTAAGCATTTACAAAGCAATTCAGATTGTTCCTGCGCGGCGAATGGAAGTGGTACAGCGTTGATTATGCGCCTTCCTGTCAATAATCAGTAACAAGAGTTGCCTGAGGATGACGGAGGGCGCTTTTTAGTATTTAAAATTTTAGCATCTAAAAGAGCAGAAGAGAGGAAGCAGACAATGGAAGACAAGAAGAAATATTACATCACTACAGCGATTGCCTATACATCAGGCAAGCCGCACATCGGCAACACATATGAGATAGTGCTTGCAGACAGTATCGCAAGATATAAGAGACAGCAGGGCTATGATGTGTTCTTCCAGACAGGAACAGATGAGCACGGACAGAAGATTGAGCTGAAGGCAGAAGAAGCAGGAATCAGCCCACAGGAATTTGTAGACAATGTATCAGGTGAGATTAAGAGAATCTGGGACCTTATGGATACATCATATAACAAGTTTATCAGAACAACAGACAAGTATCATGAGAAGCAGGTTCAGAAGATTTTCAAGAAGCTGTATGATCAGGGAGACATTTACAAGGGCTTCTATGAGGGTATGTACTGTACACCTTGTGAATCATTCTTCACAGCTTCACAGCTTGTTGACGGCAAATGCCCTGACTGCGGCAGACCATGCCAGCCTGCCAGGGAGGAGGCTTACTTCCTTAAGCTTGGCAAATATACCAATAAGCTTATTGAGCATATTGAGTCCCACCCTGAATTCATCCAGCCTGAGTCACGTAAGAATGAGATGATGAATAACTTTATCAAGGCAGGACTTCAGGATCTCTGTGTATCAAGAACATCCTTTAAGTGGGGTATTCCGGTTGATTTTGATGATAAGCATGTTGTATATGTATGGCTTGATGCCCTTACCAACTACATCACAGGTCTTGGCTATGACGTAGACGGCAACTCAGACGAGAACTTTAACAAATACTGGCCTGCCGACCTTCACCTTATCGGTAAGGATATCTTAAGATTCCATACAATCTACTGGCCGATTATGCTTATGGCACTCGGACTTCCGCTGCCTAAGCAGATATTCGGTCATCCATGGCTTCTTCAGGGTGATGGCAAGATGAGTAAGTCAAAGGGCAATGTTATATATGCCGATGACCTTGTAGACATGTTCGGTGTGGATGCCGTACGTTACTTTGTCCTGCATGAGATGCCATTTGAAAATGACGGTGTAATCACATGGGAGCTTATGGTTGAGAGAATGAATTCAGACCTTGCCAATACGCTCGGTAACCTTGTAAACCGTACAATTGCCATGAGCAATAAGTATTTTGGCGGAGATGTTAACGATACATCAGCAACAACTGATTTTGACGAGGATCTTAAGAGAGTTGTAACAGGCACTAAGGCGCTTATTGATAAGGATATGGATAAGCTCCGTGTAGCTGATGCAATTACAGAGATATTTACACTGTTTAAGAGATGTAACAAATATATTGATGAGACAATGCCATGGGCGCTTGCCAAGGATGAGTCAAAGCAGGATGAGCTTGCACATGTTCTCTATAACCTTGTTGAGAGTATTACAATCGGTGCCAACCTTCTTACTCCGTATATGCCGCAGACAGCAGGCAGAATTCTTGCACAGCTTAATGCTGATATAAGAGAGTATGATGATCTTGATAAGTTCGGACTCCGCAAGAATGGAATCAAAGTTACAGACAAGCCGGAGATTCTTTTTGCAAGACTTGACCTTGAAGAGGTGCTTGCAAAGGCTGAGGAGATACGCAAGGCACAGGCGGCTAAGAATGCAGAGCCTGAGTATCCTGTAGTTGAGCCAAAGGAAGAGATTTCAATAGAGGATTTTGACAAGATTCAGATTCAGGTCGGCGAGATTATGGCATGTGAGCCTGTTAAGAAGTCTAAGAAGCTTCTTGTGTCACAGGTAATGGTTGGCGGACAGATGCGCCAGATTGTGTCAGGCATTGCAGCTTACTACAAGCCGGAAGAGCTGGTAGGCAGGAAGGTTGCTGTTATCACTAACTTAAAGCCATGCAAGCTTTGTGGTGTTGAGTCACAGGGAATGATTCTTTGTGCGGGTGATGACAAGGACAATCTCTCAGTTATGACTGTTGACCGCGATATAATCAATGGTTCGGAGATTAGATAGAGGATTAATATGATTTTTGATACACACGCCCATTATGATGATGAAGCATTTGACGCAGACAGGGAAGAACTGCTTGCCTCACTTGCTGATAACGGAATTGGCAATGTTGTAAATGTGGCAGCTTCTATGAGAGGCTGCCATGCAACTCTTGAGCTGACGGAAAGATATGACTTTGTGTATGGTGCGCTTGGCGTTCATCCGGATGATGCAGACAAGATGACACAGGAGACTCTGGATGAGATCCGC
>CAMBEF010000039.1 GCA_945865495.1 uncultured Bacteroides sp.
CTTCATTACAAATGTTTCCCTGCATATTGGCTGATTAAGAAATGTTCTAAGTTCTTCCAGCCTTTCTTTAAGCTCTCCTTCTTCCATTCTTGAGTTAAGCTTGTTCTTCTGAAGTATAATATAGGTCTCTGCACTGTCAACCCTGTCTCTTATGTTGTCAAAACCTGATTTGTAACTGTTTGAAAGCAGTTTATCGTTAATATACTTAAGGTTATCTCTGTCATTTGAATCTGCTTTCCATTCTCCGGCAATAATTTTATGCAGGATAGCTTCAATTCTGTCTAAAACACCTCTGTACACGGTTGAGCTCTCATAATATTCCACACATGCACCAAAAAACAGTCCTGTCCAATCCGCCTGCATTGCGTAGTCTACATCCAGCCACAACCCGTATTCATATTCCGCAATATCTTCTAACACAGTCCCATGTTCTTTAATGCCGTAGTCTATGTTCTCCCTCGCACCGGACATCTTAAGCATATATTCCATTCCTGAAATACCTGCATTCTTAAGAAAATCTCCCGGAGTTATAAGATATTTACCCAATACACTCCCTCCTTTCAAAACTGAATCCAAATACTACATTATAATTTCCCACTTGCCATGCCCCTCGCTTCGTCTGACGCCGGAACCTGCCTGATACATAACATTCAGCAATTCAGGGCATCCACATATTTTGTAAATTCCAATGTTACCGTCAACCTTTCTTCCGAAGCAGTTAGTAACAACTTTCCTGCCTTTGATTGGAATAACCTGAAAGCCTTCCGTGGAAATATTGATATTCAGTTTATCTAAAAATGTCTGGGCATTCTCTCTCAATACATCCGAAAATTCCGTATTGTCATATGTGTAATATGTATCCTTATTATCCTCTGCATTATGTCTCCTCGCAATCAGCGGACTCTGCATTCTTACAACAATCTCACTGTCCTCTATCTCCTTGCGGTTCTGTGTACGGATTGACACAAGCTTCATGGAATTATTATTCATCGGATACGTTTTGAACCTGAACAGATTAAATGCATTAAACCAATGCACCATCTGCCCCATATCTGCATCTGAAAAAAACATTCTGAATCTATTCTCGGATAATTCTACTGTTTCTTTCATAAATCTTGCCCCCGGCAGATACATGCTGTAAGTATATGTCTTTATAACCGACTTACTCTTATCATACAGCCTTTCAAACATATCCTCTGAATAATTCCTGCTCGCTCCTTTAAGGAAGCTGACCATAAGTCTGTCAAATTCCAATGGCATCTGCGGTTTTTCAAGTTGAAACTCAAGGATAAATTGAAGCATCTATCAGCACCTCCTTTCTTAATTACTTTGCAGGAGCCCATTAAAATATATGTCATTATGGCATATACTTATTTTTGACTTCCTGCTAATGTGATATTAACACTCCTCTTTAGATATGTCAATATAAAATAGTTAATTAGGCTTGATTTTTTTCTACTTGCTATTTTTAAAAATATATTTTAAACTCTTTAGGTAATTAGCTGCATATTGGGATGTAAAGAATTAACTATTTTATAAATCACTACTTAATAGCTACATTTTGGATTTTATCACAACCATATGTCCAATATTCAGTACACTAACATTAATTTCCAAAAAAATATCACCAGCATCCTGATTAAATAATTGGGATGCTGGTGATATTTTTGTATATCCGGCAGTGAGCTTCTCTTATATAAACCCCTTAATCTTCAGATATTCCTTAATCAGCTTCACGCTGTCATCAATGCCAACGCGTGCGCTGTTTATGGTCATATCGTAGTTAACCGGGTTGGTCCAGTAGTTGCCATGAGTATAATATTCGTAGTAGTCTGCCCTGAACTTATCCGTGTTCTTAATGGTGGCGGCTGCGACTTCCTCTGTTACGCCCATGTGCTCAATAGTGCGCTCAACGCAGAAGCTGCGGGGTGCTTCAACATATATGCTGACCACGTTGGTGCGTCCGCGTAATATGTAGTCGGCACATTTTCCAACTATACAGCATGACTCGGTATCCGCAAGATTTTCTATAATCTTTTTCTGGTATTCAAAGAGCGTATCATCCGATACGAACTTCTCATTTCTTGTAATATAACCGCGGGCTTTGGGAAGTCCTCTCAAGAAATTCGAGAAGCCGCCATTGGTGCGCACCTTTTCATCAACAGCCTTAAATACCTCCTCATCAAGACCACTGAGCTGCGATGCGAGTGTAAGGATTCTGTTCTCGTAGCAGTTGATACCAAGCTCATGTGCAAGCTTGGAGGCTATCTCCTTGCCACCGCTTCCGAAGCCTCTTGCAAATGTAACAACAAAATTATTATCCATAGCTATCTCTCTCCTTCCTATCCGCCCTATCCTGCAATGTATCTGCTCAGGAACTCACGCGACCTTGGATTCTTTGGATTTGTAAAGAATTCGGCAGGCGTTGTATCCTCTGCTATGTAACCCTGATCCATGAATATGATTCTTGATGAGACATCACGCGCAAATCCCATCTCATGGGTTACAATTAACATTGTAAGTCCGCTCTGTGCAAGCTCCTGCATTACACCGAGCACTTCACCGACCATCTCAGGGTCAAGCGCCGATGTCGGCTCATCGAACAGTAACACCTCAGGATTCATGCAGAGACCTCTTGCAATTGCAACCCTCTGCTTCTGTCCGCCTGACAGATGCGCCGGAAGTGCATTTATATATGGTGCCATTCCTACTTTCTTAAGATGTGTGATTGCGCGCTCCCTTGCCTCCTCCTTCGGAAGGTGGAGAACCTTGCGTGTGCCTGCCATACAGTTTTCAAGTACTGTCATGTTATTGAAGAGATTAAATGACTGGAATACCATTCCCACTTTTGAACGGTACTCGTTTACATCCTTCTGGGAATCCTTAATCTCATTGCCATGATAGAAAATCTGTCCGCTCGACTGGTGCTCCAGCCTGTTGACGCACCTGAGGAGTGTTGATTTGCCTGAACCTGATGAACCGAGAATACTTATCACATCACCTTTATTAACTCCAAAGCTTATGCTTCTTAATACCTCATGGTCACCGAATGACTTGCTCAGGTCCTTAATTTCAATAATCTTTTCTTCGCTCATATATGCCTCCGTTTCTGCTGTCCGTCATTCCTGCTATTATCCCTACTGTCCGTCATCAATGTACTCAACCGCAAGCACGTAATCCTTCTTGGCTGCCAGCTTTTTCTCAAGTACAAGGAACAGTCTGTTGAAGATAAAACAAAGTACGAAAAATATTACTGCAATCAGCAGGTATGCTTCAAAATATCTGTAATAGATTGCGCCGGTTGTCTTTGCCACAAGGAACAGCTCCGATACACCGATTACGTTAAGTACTGATGTCATCTTAAGGTTAGTAAGAAACATATTGGCCATTTCAGGAATAATATTTCTGAAAGCCTGTGGAATAATAACCACAACCATTGCCTTAAGCGGTGACATTCCGAGTGCAAGTGCTCCTTCACGCTGCCCGACATCGATTGACTTGATGCCGGCCCTTACAGTCTCTGCCATATATGCGCCTGTATTTAAAAATGTTACAAGAATACCGGCAGGTATCGGCGAGATTGAGCCTCCCGCCAGCCTGATTCCGTAGTAGATTACCATTGCCTGTACAATCATTGGTGTGTCTCTGAACACTTCAACATATACTGCAAAAATTATTTTCACAAGCTTTATAATAAGTGAGCAGAAGAAGCTTTCGACCAACAAGCTCGCTAACCTTGCCGGTGTAAGCCAGAGTTATCTTCGCGATGTTGAGCTTGGCAATAAGAATCCCACTGTTGAATTCATCACTCTTCTTTGCAGGGCTCTTGGAATCTCGCTTGCTGAATTCTTTTCCGAAGATACCGCCTCAACGCTTATCAATGACCCTCTCATAACGCGCATATACCGGCTCACCCCCCAAGCAGCGCAAGGCATTATTAGCATTTCTTGACACAATTTAATCCGGACTGTCTGATTACCGATATTACACTTCTTATATAACAACAGGGCTGCTACCTTACTTATACAAGCATAAGGTAGCAGCCCTGAACTAAAATCCCAGACTGTCTGCATTCAGCAGAAAATATTTCATTCCCATTATCACAAAGCCCTCGTCATTCCTCCACGGCTTTTTGGTTCCGTTGACTATAACAATTTTTTTAAAAGAATCCGGAATGCTCCGCAACGAATTCAACTCCTGCGTCTGCTTTTCCTCAGATGTCATATCAAAAGCAACCTGAATATAATATCTCTGGCTTCCCTGATTCACTACAAAATCAACTTCAAGCTGTTTGCGGACACGTTTTCCCTCACTGTTCTTTGCAAATATATCAACAATGCCGACATCCACATTATAACCGCGGACAAGCAGCTCATTATATACTATATTCTCCATAATATGAGTAGGTTCCTGCTGCCTGAAGTTCAGTCTCGCATTTCTCAGTCCTATATCCGAAAAATAGTATTTCAGGTTGGCACCTATATACTTTCTGCCTTTAATATCATAGCGAGCCGCTTTCGATATCAGAAAAGCTTCCGCAAGATAATCAATATGTTTTGCAATAGTTTTGCCACTGTAGTTACTTCCGCGTTCACTTTTGAATGTATTGGATATCTTTGTCGGGTTCGTAGGTGCTCCTATGGAAGACGCAAGAATATCAACAAGTGTGCTGATCTCGTCAAAATCCTGAATCTTATTGCGCTCTACCACATCACTTATATAGACATTGTTAAAAATGTTTTTCAGATACTCCGCCTTCTGACGTTCGCTGTCAAACATTGCCACCTGGGGAAGACCTCCATATGTCATGTATTCATCCCATGCATCATCATAATCTCCATCATAAGCCTGATAAAATTCAGCAAACGATAATGGATAGATTCTGATCTCGTCTCCCCTGCCTCTGAATTCAGTTACGATATCACTTGATAAAAATCTTGAATTGCTTCCGGTTACATACACGTCTATATTGCTAATCCTCAGCAGACTGTTCAGTACCTCTTCAAACCGCGGCATGAACTGTACTTCATCAAGAAGAAGATAGTATGTCTTTTCATCCTTGATTACATCCTTTATATAACTGTAACACTTTTTTGGATCTCTAAGCTCCTCATTCTCAATTCCGTCCAACGCAATCTCAATAATATGCTCATTATCAACACCATTTTCCAACAGGTATTTCTTAAACAGCACAAATAGAAGAAATGATTTTCCGCATCTTCTGATTCCCGTAATGACCTTTATCATGCCATTGTCTTTTCGTATCTTTAGCTGCTCAAGATACGCATCTCTTTTTATTTCCATTAATACACTCCAATTTTTTGTGCATTTGCACATTTTTTCGTAATGTTATTTTATCATTCAATTACCTTTATTTCAATATTCCATTCCCATTTTTTGTGCATCTGCACACTTTTCCGTAATGTTCCTACACTCCCGAGGTAAATAGTAACCCGAGACTCCTACACTCCCGAATACGCTGCAAAGCCCGCATCTATCGGAAGCACTACCCCTGTGATTGCACTTGCCGCTTTGTCATCGCACAGAAATAGTACTCCGCCGAGAAGCTCTGAGCTGTCAACAAATCTTCCGGCAGGCGTGCCGTTAAGTATCTTGCCTGAGCGCGGTGTCGGGGTTCCGTCTTCATTGAACAGCAGCGCCCGGTTTTGGTTAGATACGAGGAATCCCGGTGCGATTGCATTACATCTTATTCCTGACTTTGCAAAATATGTTGCAAGCCACTGTGTGAAGTTGCTTATGGCTGCCTTGGCGGCGGAATATGCCGGAATCTTGGTGAGCGGCGTGTATGCATTCATCGAGGATATATTAAGAATATTTCCCGACTGACGCTCAACCATATCCTTTGCAAATACCTGTGTCGGTATAAGTGAACCCTGAAAATTAAGCTTGAATACGAAGTCAACACCGGCGGCATCCAGCTCAAAGAATGTCTTCTGACCGGGTCTTGCTTCATGCTGGTATTCATTGTCTGTTGTTGCCTTGGGATTATTGCCTCCGGCTCCGTTTATTAGAATGTCACATGGGCCGTACTTTGCGGACACACTCTTATGAACCTCCTCAAGAGCTTCTGCATCAAGCACATTCGCCTTGTAGCCCGTACACTCAAGACCTTCATTTTTTAATTCATCAGCAAGCCTGCACACCGCATCTTCATTAAGGTCGAGTGCCGCAACTCTTGCGCCCGACTGTGCAAATGCCTTAACCATCTCTGCACACAGGACTCCGCCCGCTCCTGTAATCACAACTGTTTTTCCTGTATAATCAATATTTAAAGGTAAATCAAGCATTATTCTATAATCCCTCCGTTAGCCTCGATAAGTCCGTTAATATATGCGCTTCCAAGCGCCCTGTCATATAATCCGTAGCCCGGCTTGCCTTTTTCGCCCCATATCATTCTTCCGTGGTCGGGACGGAAATATCCGTCAAAGCCCGTCTCCACAAGAGCCTTTACAATCTCATTCATGTCAAGGCTTCCCTCGCGTGACAGATGCCCCGATTCCTCAAATGAGCCGTCAGGAAGTATCTTCACATTGCGAATGTGCATAAAACCTATTCTGTGCATGGATGAATATTTTCTCACAAGTGCAGGGACATCATTGCCGCGTGAACATCCAAGCGAGCCTGTACACAGACACAGTGCATTGCTCGGACTGTCAACAATCGCAAGGTAACGGTCTATATTTTCCTCACATGTGACTACGCGCGGTATTCCGAATATCGGATACGGAGGGTCATCCGGATGAAGCGCCATAATCACTCCGCACTCCTGTGCTACAGGTATTACTCTTTTAATAAAATACTCTATATTCTCCCAGAGACCTTCCTCGCCAAGCTCCGCATATGCCTTTATCAGCTCTCTCACTTCCTCCTGTGAATAGCTTGCATCCCAGCCGGGCAGATGTATGTCATCCTTAAGCGGATCAAGGCCGTTTAACTGCTCCCAATACATAACGAGGCTTGTTGAGCCGTCTTTGGCTGCCTTGTCAAGCTGTGTACGTGTCCAGTCAAATACAGGCATGAAGTTATAGGTGATGCATTTCACTCCATGCTTTGCACATCTTCTTATGGATTCGCAGTAATTTTCAATGTGTCTGTCCCTATTTGCGGTTCCAAGCTTTATATCCTCGGTTACGGGGATTGATTCAACAACATCAAAGATAAGCCCATTTTCACGGCACTCATCCGCAATATGCTTAATGCTTTCCTCAGGCCATACCTCCCCCGGCTTCACATCATAGACCGCCGACACGATTGAACGCATTCCCGGTATCTGCCTGATATTCTGTAACGTAACGGGGTCGCTGTCCCCGTACCATCTGAACGAACTCTTCATAAATAATCTCCATTTCCCATCATTTATTTTTTGTTATCTCTGCAATATTAATTATCGTGTAAATGATATTAAGCACGCCGCACAGCGGCATTACAAAGTAAAATATCCCGACAGGCACACCAAGTGATGACGTCATCTGTCCCATTGCAAGCCTGCTTATCTGCCAGCCGCCGTATACAAGGATTGCAAGCGAAAACAGCAGCGCAATCAGCTCATGCAGTATTCTCATATACGAGCGCGTCTGCGGATTCATACGGTCAACCAGAACCGGTATATTCATGTGTCCGCTCTCTAATGTCACAATAGATGCACCCAGAAGACTCATCCATGCAAACAGGTATGACACAAGCTCCTCTGACCACGTTGACGGATTTTTAAGAACATATCTTGTGAATACCTGCCAGCACGTAAGCGCAACCATTATAAGAAAGCTCACACCGGCCAGTCCGTTCAATGCTTTCGTAAGAACTGTTTTTATTTTCATTCTCCCCTCTCATTCTGCAGGTACATCCCGCACATCTGATGATATAATTATGTCCGCAAATGCACAAAAAATACACGGCAGAAGCTTAAACTTACATACCGTGTATCATAGCTGTCATACTATATGTATCTGTATTATAATCCCGGTCAGTGAACCTCAATATACTTTCCAAGCATTCTCTTAAGCTTTACAACTTCAATAGGCTTGGACAGGTGTGAATTCATACCCGCTTTGAGTGCCTTGTGCACATCTTCACTGAAAGCATTGGCTGTCATTGCTATTATTGGCAGCTTCTTAACATCATCACGCTCAAGTGCACGTATATTCTTAGCTGCATCATATCCGTTCATGACAGGCATCTTTATGTCCATAAGGATAACGTCATAATACCCCTCTTCAGCGCCTTCAACTTTAGCAACTGCTTCACATCCGTTAGCTGCCGTCTCTACATCAACCCCCATCTCACCTATAAGTATTGCTGCAATATCGCGGTTAAGCTCATTATCTTCAACAAGAAGTACTCTGCCCCGCTTAACTCCTGATTCATCTCCTGCTACCGCATGTCCACCTGATGGTGCCACCGTCGCAGCCGCTTCATCCGCAGCCTTGTCATCTGCACTGACATCACATACCTCAAGCGGAATCGTTACCGTGAATACAGAACCTTTGCCAAGCCTGCTGTCCACATCAATCGTACCGTCCATAAGATTAACCAGATTCTTGGCTATCGCCATGCCAAGTCCTGTTCCCGTGACATTGCCTATTGCATTGTCATCAGCCCGTTCAAATGAATCAAATATATGCTTCTGGAACTCGCGTGACATTCCTATTCCATTATCACTGCATACAAATATATATCTGTGCCGGTGCACATTATTCACGTCACTGTCTTCTCTGAGTGTAATTGTAATGCTGCCGCCTGCCCATGTGTACTTGACAGCATTGCTGAGAATATTAAGATATATCTGCTTTATCCTCAGCTCATCGCCTATAACTTTATCATGCTCTATCGATACAATATCTGATATAAATGTTATGCCCGAGCCAAGTGCCTGCGGGCGCACAAGCTCAATCAACTCTGACATCATAATCCTTATATCAAACTGTGCTTCCTGAAGGCTCATCTTGCCGCTCTCAATCTTAGACATATCAAGAATGTCATTGATAAGCTCAAGCAGATGCCTTCCTGATATGCTTATCTTATCAAGTCCCTCTTCTATCTGCTTTGTATCATCCGGATGAGACTTAAGTATATCTGTCATTCCGATTATTGAATTCAATGGTGTCCTGATGTCATGGCTCATATTGGAAAGGAATCTGCTCTTAGCCTCATTGGCAAGCTTCGCTGCACTGAGCGCATCCTGAAGATTCCTTTTCTGATTAGCTTCTTCTATCTTCTGTTCGTCCGATATTCTTGCCAGAAGAACCGCATTAATCTCTTTGCTGTTGTTACGGTTACGCACATGTATAATCTGCATAGACAGCCAGTGATATATGCCATCATCAAGTCTCAGTCTTATGTCAGTCCATATCCTGCTGCGCCCCTTTGCAAAGCTCAGCTCCACCTTATCCGGTGCAAATCTCTGTCTAAACTCATCTTCGCACTTGGGCTCTATACGCTCTGCTATTCTCTCATAAAGTTCATTATACGTTCCCGCCCTTGATACTGAATCGGCAAAAAACTCCCTGAGACTTATGAATTGCAATTCATCCCTTGTAATATTAAGTGAGGCAATTATAGAGTACGACTCCGTTACCGCCGTAATAAGCATCCGCCTCTCACGCTTATTCTTAACAGCTTCCTCTTCCCTTGCGAGCTTCTCCTCTGTAATATTATGAAATGTTGTCATGAGAATATCATTGCCGTTACTGTCATGATTACGCTCAACAATTCCCGCTACCCATATGAGTGTACCATCTGCCCTGCGTATGCGGCATTCATATGTGCATGGACCTCTGCCTTGTACTGCTTCGTTAAACACTGCAGTAACATGGTCATAATCCTCACTATATATAAAATCATCTATGCATACATTATTCTTGGATTCATCGTCATATCCAAACATCTGATAGCCTGCATGATTCATTCTTATATTAACATATGGTGCATAGATTGTTGTCAGTGCTATTCCTTCAGGAACATTATTGAAAATGTGCTCGGTATACAGATTCTGGTTCTCAGCATCTCTGGACGCCTTAAGTGTCCTTCTCATTGTTATTATCATGATAACTATGATTGTCATGACTACAACTGTAAGAAGCACATATGTCTGAGTTACAATCTGATCCGCCTCTCTTGTGATAAGATCCATATCAATAACCGATACCAGATGCCAGTCACTCCCAACTCCTATAGGCATATAACAATAGAAAATATCATTAAGTATCGTCCATCCTGTCATTGAGCTCTCAGGAAGTGCCTTAAGATAACCGCTGCATGCTACGCTGTCGGGTATATCCCGCTTATCAGCCGGAGGTATAAGTACTGTTCCGTTACTGTCTGCAATATAAGAGAATCCTTCCCCTCCGTAATATGACAGTGAAAATGTCTCTATTATATCATCAATTCTGAACTCCTTAGTCAGATATCCCTTACGCCCGTCAGCAAGATTACAGCTTACATATACATTCATTACTTTGTCGGTATAATCAACTCCGGCACTTTCATTGTCACTGCCTGATCTTATATGCGGAGCCATAACACTCTCTGTATCAGGTACTGCCATTCCTGTAAACGAACTGTCGGGCTCCATTGAATACGGTAATGTCCTTCCGTCATCAAGATACAGCATTACGCCATCCTCCACCTTATTATAGTGAAGGAGTATCTCATTAATAATTGAATAATCATCAATCTCTTCAAGTACGTCCGCAAAATTATGCAGTGAATCATGTGCAGAATCCAGCTGTACGCGCAGTGTCATCGTTCCCTGCTTCGTTACCTCCATTATATCCTCTACAGCTATATTCCATAATCTTTCACGCACAAACTTTTGGAACTGAAACATTGTTCCCACAAGTGCACATGCAACAACTATATATACTACTGCCAGCATCCATATATTTTTCTTCATATTAATATATTATATGTTACGGCAATATTCAGTCAATAAAATATCCAAATCTTAAGTATTCATTAGCCTGTTTTTGATAAACAAAAAACGACATTTCTGTCGCTTTTTGTCGAAACATTATCTTACCGGGTATAATTACGGCCGGTTATTCTTTCACCGTGTCATCCGTTACTGTATCATCCGCAACTTCTCAAACTCCGTCTTAACTGCACGGAATGCTTCCGTGAGTCTTGGTGAGAAAACGCCGCATTCTCCATTTATTATCATATGGTATGCTTCATCCTTGGAATATGCATCCTTGTAGCATCGCTCACTTACAAGCGCATCATATACATCCGCAAGTGACACAAGCTGTGCCGAGACTGGAATATCCTCACCTTTAAGTCCGTCAGGATATCCTTTTCCGTCGAATCTCTCGTGGTGATGTCTTATTATCTCATATATTACTTTTTTAGACTTTTCATCCCAGTCAATCTGCATTGAATCAAGTATCTCGTAATCATCACTCAGAATCTCCTTGAGGAATTCCCTGTTAAGATCAGCATCATCAACAATAAGTATCTTATCCTTCATATTCTCGCTCCTGTTTAACTTAACTATCTGTTATATGTTCCTGTACACAACCACTGCGCCGTCTCTCTGTCTGAGCGTAACATTGCCGGTCTTCTTTACATTCATGCTACTTCCGTTAATGCTGACCTTTACTCCCTGGTAGATAGTACCCTTTACTACAATTCTGGCTAGCTTAAGCTTGTTCTCCTCAGCCTTTAATTCATCCTGAAGATTGCGCACATCTTTAAGTTCTGTTTCTTTTGTATATATGGCATTCTCAACCTTAAGATATAATGGGTTATTATTACGTTCCTCTGCCGTGTACCTGCGCTTAATGTCCCTGTATGCATTGCGGAGAAGCTTTAATTCATTCTCAAGCTCCCTGAACTTCTCATCAATAACTGCCTTTTCATAATAATACTTTTCCTGTCTGCCTACAACTATTGATGTCAACTATATGTGCATATCTGTCTTTGTTGCTGTTGGCATTCTTTATGTAATCCAGCGCCTCTTCCATATCCATATCCCGGCTCTGTATGTATCCCGCCCAGTCCTTTACATAGCCTTCCTCTGTCTTAAGGTAATTCCATGATATAAGCTTCATGGATTCTATCGTTGAACAGAATGCGTCTATATTGCTCTTTCTCTGACCTTCTCTTATATAGCCTGAGTATAAAAAAAGAGACAATATAGCCGTCACAATGAGGCATATATTGACTACTGCAAGTACTGTCTTCCCTATTCTGTTATTCGTTCCGTCCATAATCTTTTTCATATGTCAATTCATCCTGTTTTCTTATAAGTCACCGAACATATCATATACATATATAATATCGTTATTTCAGCCATATTGCAACATTAATAATTCTCACCTGCTTGCTTTAGATTTGCCGCCATGATAGAATATACATCAGTTTGTAACTACGGAATGGAGATTAGTATGAGTATTTTAAATGTTGAACACCTTAACCACGGTTTTGGAGACCGTGCGATTCTAAAGGACGTGTCTTTCCGCCTCTTAAAGGGCGAGCATGTAGGATTTATCGGTGCCAATGGCGAGGGAAAGTCCACATTCATGAATATAATAACCGGCAAGCTTATGCCCGATGAAGGTAAGATTGAGTGGGCAAAGAATATCCGTGTGGGATATCTTGACCAGCACGCAGTTCTTGAAAAGGGGCAGACTATCAATGATATCCTCAATGATGCATTCAAATTTCTCTTTGAGCTTGAAGCGCGCATGAATACAATCTGCGACAAGATGGGCGAAGCTTCACCAGAAGAGCTTGAGGTTATGCTTGCCGAGCTTGAGGAGATTCAGAATACGCTTGATTCACATGATTTCTATATTATAGATACTAAGGTTAATGAAGTCGCCCGTGCCCTTGGTATTACCGATATCGGGCTTGACCGTGACGTGACAGAGCTCAGCGGAGGTCAGCGTACCAAGGTTCTCCTTGCCAAGCTGCTTCTTGAAAAGCCTGATATCCTGCTTCTTGACGAGCCTACCAACTACCTTGATGAATCACATATCGAATGGCTCAAGCGGTATCTTAATGAATATGAGAATGCATTTATCCTGATATCACATGATATTCCGTTTCTTAACAGCGTCATTAATCTTATATATCACATTGATAACGGAGAGCTTACACGCTATGTCGGCAATTATGATGACTACATGCGCGTATATGAGATGAAGAAATCACAGCTTGAAGCCGCCTACAAGAAACAGCAGCAGGAAATTGATGACCTCAAGGACTTCGTTGCCCGCAATAAGGCGCGTGTCGCCACACGCAACATGGCGATGTCACGCCAGAAAAAGCTCGATAAGATGGATGTCATCGAGCTTGCTCAGGAAAAGCCGAAGCCTGAATTTAATTTCCGCGAGGCGCGTACACCGGGCCGCTACATTTTCGAGACAAAGGACCTTGTAATAGGTTATGATACGCCACTGTCGCATCCTCTTAATCTTACAATGGAGCGCGGCCAGAAGATTGCCATGACAGGTGCCAACGGTATCGGTAAGACAACTCTTCTAAAGAGCATAATGGGCTATATAAAGCCTATCTCAGGTCAGTCTGTTCTCGGTGACTATCTTTATCCGGGATATTTTGAGCAGGAGAAAAAATATGAGAGCAACATCACATGCATAGATGAGCTTTGGAGCGAATTCCCGTCAATGACGCAGTATGATGTGCGTACCGCCCTTGCCAAATGCGGTCTCATGACCAAACATATCGAGAGCCTCATGAAGGTTTTAAGCGGTGGTGAGCAGGCAAAGGTGCGTCTGTGCAAGCTTATCAACCATGAGACTAATCTTCTGCTTCTTGACGAGCCTACTAACCACCTTGACGTAGACGCCAAGGATGAGCTTAAGAGAGCTCTTAAGGCTTACAAGGGCAGCATCCTTCTCATATGCCATGAGCCTGAATTCTACGAGGACATTGCAACAGACGTATGGAACTGTGAAGAATGG
>CAMBEF010000040.1 GCA_945865495.1 uncultured Bacteroides sp.
AGAAGCTGGCGCCGGAATATCCTGTTGTTGCAAAGATACTTGAGTACAGGCAGCTTACCAAGCTTAAGTCAACATATGCAGACGGCCTTGCAGTGTATATACGTGAGGACGGAAGAATACACGGACATTTTAACCAGACTATTACTGCTACGGGAAGAATAAGCAGTACCGAACCGAATCTTCAGAATATTCCTGTAAGAATGGAGATCGGAAGACAGATACGAAAAGTATTCGTGCCAAAGCCGGGGTGTGTATTCCTTGATGCCGATTATTCGCAGATTGAGCTCAGGATTCTTGCACATATGTCTCAGGACGACAAGCTTATAGCCGCATATAATACTGCACAGGATATACATGCAATTACTGCATCGCAGGTGTTCCATGTTCCGCTTGATGAGGTTACAAGAACACAGAGAAGTAATGCCAAGGCAGTTAATTTTGGAATAATATATGGAATAAGTTCATTCGGTCTCAGCCAGGATTTAAGCATATCCAGAAAGGAAGCCTCCGAATATATCGAACAGTACTTTGCAACTTATCCGCACATAAAGGAATTTATAGACGGACTTGTTGAAAGTGCAAAGAAGAATGGATATTCGACAACTATGTTCGGAAGACGCAGACCTGTGCCGGAGCTTAATTCAAGTAATTTCATGCAGAGACAGTTTGGTGAAAGAATTGCAATGAATTCACCTATTCAAGGCTCTGCGGCAGATATAATAAAGATAGCAATGATTAATGTAAGCCGTGCACTTAAGGATAATAACCTTAAGTCGAAGATGATACTTCAGGTGCACGATGAACTCCTTATTGAGACGTATGAGGATGAGGTGGATGCTGTAAGACAGATTCTCATTGATAATATGACGAATGCAGCCAGCTTAAGAGTGCCGCTCGAAGTTGATGTGAAGGAAGGTCATGACTGGCTGGAAGCACATTAGGAATGGCAGTGATGGAGGTCGTTACAATGTACGTTTTTGGTATAACCGGAGGCGTGGGTGCCGGCAAGTCAACGGTGCTCAGGCTGATAAAAGAGAATTTTAATGCATCGGTAATTGAGGCAGATGAGGTTGGAAGAATGCTCATGGAGCCCGGTAACAGTGCATATCTTAAGATAGTTGAGATATTTGGAGAGGATATTCTTGATAATCCCGGTGAACAGGGTTCTCCAATCAACAGGGCAAAGCTTGCCGGGATAGTGTTCAACAATAAGAATAAGAGGATGGTTCTCAATGGAATAGTACATCCGCTTGTTAAAAAGTACATCACCGAAGAAATCGGAAGGATAAGGTGTGCTGAAAAATATGATTATGTATTTGTTGAGGCGGCACTTCTTATAGAAGATCATTATGATATTATATGTGATGAACTGTGGTACATATATGCTGATGAAGAAACAAGAAGAGCAAGGCTTAAGTCAAGCCGTGGGTATTCAGATGAAAAAATTGATTCGGTATTCGCAAGCCAGTTGTCAGATGAACAGTTCCGCAGCCATTGTAGCCGTGTGATAGACAATTCACATGATGAACAGATGACACTTGGGCAGTTAAAGGAGATTATCGGTTATTATGATTAATGTAGAAAAGATTAGGGATGATCTCGTCTTCGGACTTGATATAGGAACACGTAATGTTGTAGGTGTTGTTGGATATATGAATAAGTCCAGGTTCATGGTTATCGCCATGGCATGCAGGGAGCATGATACAAGGGCAATGATGGACGGACAGATTCACGATATATACAAAGTAGGTGATACAATAAGAAGTGTTAAGAATGACCTTGAGCGTCAGCTTGACATGAAGCTTACGGATGTATGCATTGCAGCAGCCGGACGAGTGCTGCGGACACTGAATGTATCGGCAGAATATACATTTGAGGAAGAGACAAGAGTTACGCAGGAACACATATACTCACTCAATCTGCTTGCCGTCGAGAAAGCACATAATGAGATTAACGGCAGCAGCGGACAGACACGGTTCTTCTGTGTGGGTAATACACCTGTAAGATACAGACTCAATGGATATGATATCAATAATCTGGAAGGACATAAGGCCGAGACGATAGGGGTTGACCTTATCGCAACATTTCTTCCTGAGGAAGTTGTTGACGGACTTTATGAGGCTGTCTCTTACGCCGGTCTGCAGGTGGCAAGCCTTACACTCGAGCCGATTGCGGCAATCAATATTGCTATACCGGAGAGCTACAGGCTTCTTAATATTGCGCTTGTCGATGTTGGAGCAGGTACATCTGATATATGTATAACTAAGGATGGAAGTATTGTTGCATACGGAATGATTCCTTATGCAGGAGATGAGATTACAGAAGCGGTTGCAAGAGGATGCCTTGTTGATTTTAATACCGCAGAGCAGATAAAGGTTCAGGCAAGCCAGAAGAGTGGCAAGGTTACATACAAGGATATTATGGGGCTCTCACAGACTGTTCCGGCGGAAACAATCCGCAATATTGCATCTGAGGCAATGATGAAGATTGCTGAGGAAACGGCAAGGAAGATACGCGATATTAACGGCGGCAAGCCTGCCAATGCCGTGTTCCTCGTAGGAGGAGGCGGCAAGATGGCGGGATATTCCGATATGCTTGCCGAGAAGCTTGAGCTTCCTAAGGAAAGAGTTGCAGTACGTGGAGAAGAGGTTCTTACCTCAGTTGACTTTGATGTGGATAATTATAAAAAGGATGCACTTTTTGTGACCCCTGTCGGCATATGCACGAATTATTACAGCCAGAAAAATAATTTCATGTTTGTAAGTGTTAACGACCAGAGACTTAAGATGTATGACAATAATCATCTTACTGTTGTGGATGCAATAATGCAGGTCGGATTTCCTAATGAGAAGCTTTTTCCAAGACGCGGCGAGGCACTTGAATTCACGGTTAACGGCAATGCAAGACTTGCAAGGGGAAGAATGGGGGAAGCGGCAGTTGTGACGCTTAACGGCAGACCTGCCAATCTTAATGCTCCTATTGCGCGTAATGACAGCATATATGTAACAGAATCGACGATGGGAGAACCGGGAGCAATAACTATAGGACAGCTCGATGAATTCAATTCGACTGTCAAGCTCGTTGTGAATGATAAGACGGTGCTCTGCCCTAGGTTTGCATATGTTAACGGGGAATTACAGTCACAGTTCTATGACATCAGACAGGGCGATGACATTGTAATGGAGAATTATTATACTGTTGCACAGCTGTTTGAATTCCTCGACATTGATATAAGCGGCTTTGATGTTTATGTTAATAATGTGCTTGCAGATGCAGATACAAAGGTATATGAGAATTTTACAGTCAGAACGGCTGCTGCAGATGAAGAACCGGCAGTTGAAGCAGCTGGAGCTTATGCGGCAGTACAAGAAGAGGCAGCTGCGGCAGATGAGTATTGTGAAGAAAATACCGCAGAAAATACCGCAGAAAATGCCGCAGAACCGGAAGCTGCGCATGATATATATATTACGGTTAATTCAGAACCTGTTAAGTTATCGGGCAAGAAAAAATATGTGCTGGTAGATTTGTTTGATTTCTATCAATTTGATTTGAATTCACCTCAAAAAGGTGGTAATATCGTGCTTAAGCATAATGGCATAGCCGGTGACTACATGGGACCGCTTAATGACGGTGATAATGTTGAGTTATACTGGCAGTAGTAAGCAGCCTTACATTAATGAGAGGATTAGACATGAGGATGATGAGCATAGCCAGTGGGAGCAGTGGTAACTGTATCTATATCGGCTCTGATAATACACATATACTTATTGATGCCGGTGTTAGCCGCAAACGCATCGTGGAAGGATTACATAAGGCAGACATTGACATTAAGGATATATCTGCAATCCTCGTGACACATGAACATTCAGACCACATAAGCGGACTGGGCGTTGTATCGCGTAAGGATGAAGTTCCGATATATGCTTCGGCAGGGACAATAGACGGAATACTTGCACAGAGTTCGATTGGCAAGATGCCTGAAGGATTGTGCCATAGTGTTGAAGCTGACAGGGATTTTAAGATTAATGACCTCACAGTTCATCCGTTCAGGGTATCACATGATGCCAATGAGCCATATGCATATTCTGTTGAATGTGATGGGCATCACATGGGGGTTGTAACTGACCTTGGCAAGTATGACGACTATGTCAGATCGAATATGAAGAACATGGAGGCGCTTCTTATCGAAGCTAATCATGATGTAAGAATGCTTCAGGTTGGAAGTTATCCGTATTATCTGAAGCAGCGTATCCTCGGTGATAAGGGACATCTTTCCAATGAATCATCGGGAAGGCTCTTAGGGGAGCTGCTCAATGACAGGCTTAAGGGAATAATGCTTGGACATCTGAGCAAAGAAAATAACTATGCAGAGCTGGCATACGAAACTGTGCGGCTTGAAATAGACATGGGCGATACAGGTTACAAGGCAGGTGACTTCAAGATGGAAGTTGCAGGCAGAAGCTGCCCATCAGATATTATTGAAGTATAAATTCAAAAAGGAAGGATACCAAAAATGAAAAAAGTAGTAATAACAGTAGTAGGCAAGGACACAGTAGGAATTATCGCAAGAGTATGTACATATCTTGCTGATGCAGGAGTTAATATTCTCGATATCTCACAGACAATTGTGTCAGGCTATTTCAATATGATGATGATTGTTGATATGAGTGCTTCAAAAAGGTCTTTTGACGAGATGCAGGCTGAACTTGATAAAGCCGGTGAGGATATTGGCGTATCGATTAAGTGCCAGCGTGAAGAAATTTTTGACATGATGCATAGAATCTAAGCGGGCATGGAATCAGAAGCACATAATAATTAAGGAGAATATACATACAATGATTAACGTATTTGAGGTAAATGAAACTAACAAGATGATCCAGCAGGAGAATCTTGATGTGCGTACTATAACAATGGGTATCAGCCTTCTTGACTGTGCTGATTCAGATCTCAATAAGCTTAACGAGAATATTTATAATAAGATTACAACATGCGCAAAAGATCTTGTTAAGACAGGACAGGAGATAGAGAAAGAGTTTGGAATTCCAATTGTTAATAAGAGAATATCAATTACTCCTATTGCTATGGTTGGAGCAAGTGCATGCCATACACCTGAGGATTATGTGACAATTGCAAAGACACTTGACCGTGCAGCTAAGACTGTGGGCGTTAATTTCCTTGGAGGATATTCTGCGGTTGTTTCTAAGGGCATGACGAAGAGTGACGAGCTTCTTATCCGTTCAATCCCACAGGCACTTGCACAGACTGAATTCATATGCAGTTCGGTGAATGTAGGCTCAACAAAGACCGGTATTAATATGGACGCCGTTAAGCTTATGGGCGAGATTGTCAAGGAGACAGCTGAGGTTACGGCAGACAGGGATTCTCTCGGATGTGCCAAGCTTGTTGTGCTCTGTAATGCTCCCGACGATAATCCGTTCATGGCAGGTGCTTTCCATGGTGTATCAGAAGCAGACTGCATTATAAATGTAGGCGTAAGCGGACCGGGGGTTGTTAAGTATGCACTTGAGAGCGTACGTGACGCGAATTTTGAGGTGCTTTGCGAGACAATCAAAAAGACAGCATTTAAGATTACAAGAGTAGGCCAGCTTGTTGCACAGGAAGCATCAAAAAGACTCGGTGTACCGTTCGGCATAATCGACCTTTCGCTTGCACCTACACCGGCAATCGGTGACAGTGTTGCAGATATCCTTCAGGAGATTGGTCTTGAGCGTGCCGGTGCTCCGGGAACAACAGCAGCACTTGCCCTGCTTAATGATCAGGTCAAGAAAGGCGGTGTAATGGCATCTTCATATGTAGGAGGACTCAGCGGTGCATTCATTCCTGTCAGTGAAGATCAGGGAATGATTGATTCAGTACTTGCGGGAGCACTTACAATCGAGAAGCTTGAAGCTATGACATGCGTATGTTCGGTAGGGCTTGATATGATTGCAATTCCGGGAGATACAAAGGCAACAACAATCTCAGGTATTATCGCTGACGAAGCGGCAATCGGAATGGTTAACCAGAAGACAACAGCTGTAAGAGTTATTCCGGTAGTAGGAAAGACAGTAGGTGATACGGTAGAATTCGGCGGACTTCTCGGATATGCGCCTATTATGCCGGTCAATAACTTCGACTGCAGCAGGATCGTGAACAGAGCGGGAAGAATTCCGGCTCCTATACACAGCTTTAAGAACTAATATAGATTATGACTGTAAGGATATGCAGACTTGGCATAATTCCATTAAGAATGTATGCAACACTGGCGGCTGTACTGACAGCTGCCGTGATTGCAGCTTTTGTGGCTGAAATTATCAGATTCCACAAAACGGGCTATGTATGTACGGTAATTGTGGCGGCTGTAGCGATTATGCTGATGATATTTTCCAATAATACAGCGGCTGTAATAAGCGGAGGCAGCGGTGTGTCGAAACAGAAGGACACATTTTCGGTACTTGTACTTATGGAGAATGACGCAAAAGCACTTTCATCGACATATTCATTTATATACGGATATAATGAGTCAACAGATGTTTCACTCACAGACCGTGCAGTTATTGAGCTTACTAAAGATGCACAGTTCCGTCCGGCACTTAAAGGATATGAGACTGTAAAGGATACTGTTGATGCACTGCTTTCAGGCAAGGTGGGAGCAATCATTTTTAATGAGGCGTACAGGCCTGTAATGCAGAAGGTATATCCTGAGTTTAACACACGTACAAGAATACTTAACAGCTATGAGCTTGAAAGCGATATATCTGCATGGACTGCACCAAAAGACAACAGTGTATTCTCATTTTACGTTGCAGCTGCAAAGTCTGCAGATGACATTCAGGCATTTGGTGAGAGTGAAGTTAATAAGGTCGTTACGGTAGATATGAATGCCAAAAAAGCAGTTGTAACAACAATACCATCACAGTATCTTGTTAACATTAAGACTGATGGAACCGGCGGCAGGGAACCGATAGCTTATCTTATGCTTGGGGATTATAATTATATACCGCAGGCGCTTAAAGATATAACCGGGACAGATGTCAATTATTTTGTGGCATGCCATGTGAAGAATCCGGAGGATATTGATTTTACAAAACTGGCATTCGGCGAACATGTAAAATATTGTTCCAATATGCCATATGATGTTCTTGCTTCACTTATAAGAACAGAGGGATTTGATTCTGACGGATGGGAGATAGAATGGAAGACGCTTGATGGAACATCTTCTACTATAACAACAGAGGTGTTTGGAATAAGCGGAACGAAGGTGATTGTACCGGATAATGAGGGGTAGGACAGTATGACAGACTGGAAAATGCTCAAGATTGAGCCATGTGATGATTATAATACAATAAATGAAGCATTTACAAAGCGGGTTATCAGCATAAATCCTGAACGTAATCCGTCGGACTACAGAAGGCTGTATGTTACATATAAAGAAGCACTCAGGGAAGCAGCCAGAATGATTGCCGTTAAGGAAGGAAAGAGGGCTGAGGATCTCGATTTTAATTTTAATGATGACAGATATCTTGGTGAGTTCATGATAATAATCGGCAATATATGTTCCGGTGAACTTAAGAATTCACACGCGGTATGGAAGAGTGTTATTGATGATTCCGATTACAGGACATTACAGAGGACTGATTCATTTATCACAGAGTTTGACAGTTACATGAGTAATGTAAGCGGACTTGATGATAATATATGGAAATATCTTATTGAGCATTTTAAGGTATATGGTTTTGCGGCCCAGAATAAAAAGCTTATTGCCAATCTGCAGAAGTATGGCGGAATCAAGCAGGATGTATTCTATGGTGCCGAACCTGTTATGGCGCAGGTGCAACGCATCACAATGCCTGAACAGCGTACCGTAATCCCTGAACAGCGTACCATAATACCTGAACAATGTTCAAAAATACCTGAACAGCGTACATCAGTACCTGAACAGCATCAGCAGATGCAGAACAGTACTTATAAGGACAAGGCGCTTGCAAGATATATGTCGGAACAGGATGACAGTGTCGTATCAGATAAATCAGCAGATTTTTTCAGACAGTTTGAACGTGTCTATACACATGACATTACAAAGAATAATATGTCAGCATGGAGATATCTGCTCAACAAACCTGAGTATATGCATCTTTTAAGGCAGGCTGCATTCACGCTGAAGCTTACCAATACACTTAAGAATATAGATGACCTGTACCCGGCTGTATGGGAATATATAATTGACAGGACAAGAGTGCCGGATACGCATCCAATGTATGACAGAACTACAGGCGAGCTTATAAGGCTGATGAAGGCAAACAGTTTTAAGGGTGAGATAATTCCTCAGGGTATAATTTCGCCAGGAATCCTGCAGACTATAATTGATGAAGATGATTTTACAAAGGGGCATGATGAGTATCACAAGCCGGCACCTATGACTATGATGAAGCCCAAAAACGGCGGGAAGTCAGAGGGAAAGGCTGGGACGATAATATTTATCATAGTATTTATATTTATCATACTCAGGACTCTCTTTAGTTAGAAGAGATTTGTGCTTACGCACAAACCTGATATGCGCAAAAAGCGGCGCAGGAATGGAGATTATTATGAGAATAACAGAAGGACTTGAACCGGAAGCAGTTTTTGAATATTTTGAGAAGATATGTTCAATCCCCCATGACTCATATAATGAAAAGCAGCTTAGTGACTACTGCGTCAGTTTTGCGAAAGAACATGGTTTGGAATATTATCAGGATGACCTTTATAATGTCATTATAATAAAAGAGGCATCAGAAGGCTATGAGAACCATGAACCTGTGATAATTCAGGGGCATCTTGATATGGTCTGTGAGAAGACGGCTGACACAGAGATAGATTTTAGAAAAGATGGACTTAAACTGGCCATAGATAATGGATTTCTTCATGCAACAGGCACAACACTTGGCGGAGATGACGGTATTGCGGTCGCATATGCACTTGCAATACTTGCATCTGACAGTATAAGCCATCCGCGTCTTGAGGTTGTGTTTACTGTAAGTGAGGAGACCGGCATGGAGGGTGCAAGCGGTATTGATATCTCAATGCTTAAGGGACATATGCTTCTTAATATAGATTCTGAGGAAGAGGGCTGCATACTTACGAGCTGCGCCGGAGGAAGCCATGTATCGTGCACACTTGATACAGGCACGCATAAACCTGATGAGAGCGCTGTATTTTACAGGATAACTATTGACGGTCTTACCGGCGGGCATTCCGGATGCGAGATAGACAAAGGGCGTGCTAATGCGGATGTTCTTATGGCAAGGCTTCTTCTGATGATTGACAAAGATACAGATATATGCATTGCTGGTCTTAGCGGCGGGCGTAAGGATAATGCGATTCCTACATCGGCACAGGCGGTTATATGCTGTGATGCAGGGGAAACGGCAAAGCTTCAAAGTACGCTGAATGAATTCACGCAGATTATAAAGGATGAATACAGGGTTACAGACCCTGAATTATCTGTAAGACTGGATAAGCCTGATAGCGATGGTACAATGAAAAAGTACAGAACAGTTACGGAGGCAGGGCAGACACGCCGTATTGCATCATTTATTACGGCACTTCCGTGCGGAGTTATTGCAATGAGCCATGATATGCCGGGGATGGTTGAAACATCACTTAATCTTGGCTTGTTGAATTATTCTGATGGAAGGCTTGAACTTGGATATCTTCTCAGAAGTTCAAAAGAATCTGCACTTGATTATCTTGAGACAAAGATGCAGTGCGTTGCCGGTGCATTCGGTGCGGAATGCGAGATATCGGCAAGATATCCGGCATGGGAGTATGTGGCTGATTCAAAGCTCAGACAGTGCATGGTTGAGACATATCATGACATGTTTGGCAGGGATATGAGAGTAGAATCGATACATGCCGGAGTAGAATGCGGAATATTATCGGCAAAGGCAGGCGGTCTCGACTGCGTGTCATTCGGACCGGATATACTTGATATCCATACACCTCAGGAAAGACTCGATATTGCTTCTGCAAAGAGAACCTGGGATTATCTTCTTGAAGTTCTTAAACGTCTTTAAATTTCATGTAATACCATAGCTCTCCCGTTCATATAATGCTAAAAAGAACGGGAGGGACATATGGACAATCACAGAATTTCCGAAATAACAAAAGTGCTTCCACAGAATGTCAGGAGCACAATATTGAGACAGCAGATATCATATGACAGGTTGGAAGAGGTACACCTTCGCACAGGTATGCCGCTTATACTGCGGTATGATAATTCTGAGATTCTTATGGAGCAGTGCATTGTAACGCCTGAGGATATGAGGGAGGCGTTAGAGCTTATAAGCAATCACTCACTGTATGCATATGAGGATGACATACGTCAGGGATTTATAACAATTCCGGGCGGGCACCGGGTAGGACTTGCCGGTAAGATTGTCATGCAGGACGGAAAAATAAAGACGATAAAACACATCACATTTCTTAATATACGTGTGGCACATCAGATAAGAGGCTGTGCTGCATCTGTCTACAGTTTTATTCATAACAGTACCCACATAGAAAATACACTTATCATATCACCGCCCGGATGCGGCAAGACGACGATGCTGCGCGATCTTATAAGGCAGATATCCAATGGAAACAGTTACTATGAAGGCCAGACGGTAGGGGTTGTTGATGAACGCTCAGAGATAGCGGCATGTTACAACGGAAGACCGCAGAATGATCTTGGCATAAGAACAGATGTGCTCGACTGCTGCCCCAAAGCAGAAGGCATGGTAATGCTTGTGCGTTCAATGTCACCCCGTGTTATTGCGGTAGATGAGATTGCCACACCGGATGACGTAGAAGCAGTCAGATATGTTATGAACTGCGGATGCTCCATTATAGCAACGGCACATGCATATAATGCAGACGAGCTCAGGCAGAAGGCACAGTTTGAGCAACTCCTTGCAATGAATGTATTTAAAAGAATAGTGACACTTGGAAGAAGCAGCGGCGCGGGAAGCATCGAAGAGGAGGTGGTTCTGTGATACATATTTTTTTGAAAATATGCGGAATGGCATTAGTTATGGCATCAGCCGTACTTACAGGCAGACAGATTGCTTCCGGATACAGAAAAAGACTTCTTGAGCTTGATGCATTGCGCAGGTGCATGATGATTCTTGACAATGAGATTGCGTATTCATCATCAGCACTTGATGAGTGCTTCGAGGCAGCATCAGCAAGATGTATTGATAAGGAGATATCTGAAATGTTTGCGGATATGTCGCGCCTTGTAAGTCAGGCACATGGGGAACGTGCATCTGACATATGGGACAGATGCGTAAACAGCCATGAAGGCAGTCTGCATCTTACGGATACGGATATTGCTGAATTGTACAACTTCGGGAAAAGCCTCGGCTATCTTAATGCGCAGATGCAGACAGATTCAATCCGCCTGTATATGTCAGTGCTTGAAACACAGATATCCGATGCAGCAGCGCGTGTGGACAATCAGTGCCGTGCAGCGAAGACGCTGAGTATTGCGTGTGGTGCATTTGTATGCATAATCCTTATATAAAATGATTAGTTAAAAAATGGAGTCTGTGATGGATATAAATTTTATATTTAAAATAGCGGCGGTCGGCATTCTGGTATCAGTCATCAATCAGGTGCTCAAACACAGCGGGAGGGACGAGCAGGCATTCCTTGTAAGTCTGGCAGGGCTTTTGCTTGTGCTTTTATGGATTGTTCCTTACATATATGATCTGTTTGAAACAATTAAAAAACTTTTTTCACTCTGACTGGGTTTAAAGTTATCAGAACAGGAGGCGGAGTATGCTTAGAATTGCACTGGCAGCAGTGGGGGCATGTATTGTGGCACTTATGCTGAAGCAGATAAAATCAGAGTTTGCAATATTCGTACCGCTGTGTGCCGGAATAATAGTTGCGGCATGCTGCATTGCACGTATAGAGACGATTGCCCAGCTCCTTGAACGGCTGCAGAAGCTTACACAAATCAAATCGGAATACATAAGCATACTGCTTAAGATGGCCGGAATTGCATATATTGCAGAGATAACGTCGGGAATATGCAGAGACTGCGGTTACAACGCCATAGCAGGGCAGGTTGAGATGTTTGGAAAGTTGTCAGTTATAGCGGCGGGAATGCCGGTTATTATGGCGCTTGTTGATTCGATAGAGAGGTGTCTTGCATTATGAAGTCTGTATTAGATGTCCTTGAGAAATATAATCTGTCATCTGTCGATACACAGGTGGACGGGCTTGATTTTGAAACACTTGTGAGAAGCATAATAAGCAACGGCGTGGCTGATTCGCTTCCGCAGCTGTGGAACCGGATTGTTATTGCGGCAACCGCAGAACTGAGGGAAAATGTCACGGGTATATGCCAGATACTCATTATCGCAGTATTTACCGCACTTTTCACCAATTTTGCATCGGTATTTGCGGATTCATCAGTATCAGATACCGGAAAAAAGCTGTCAAGGATAGCGGCGGTAACTGTTATGGCTGCAGTATATACGTGTACTGCTAAGATTGCATATGACGTACTTGCAAGTGTTACAGGGTTTATTAAGATGCTTATGCCGGCATATCTTTCATGCATAGCGTTGTGCAGCGGCAATTTTAGTGTTGCAGCTTTCTCGGAAGGTGTCATGCTTGCAGTGCTTGTACTTAATTATGTATTTTCGGATGTAGTCATAACGGGAGGCAGCATATATGTAATGATTATGGCTGCGGATGCGATAACCGGAGGAGTACTTGATAAAATAGCGGGGCTTATTATGACAGTCCTGAAATGGATAATTAAAAGTTCAATGGCAGCCGTTATAGGAATAAATCTGATTCAGGGCATGGTGGCACCGATGGCAGACGGAGTGAACAGGGGGGCACTTACCCGGGCGGTAGGGCTGATACCGGGAATCGGAGGCGGAGTAAGCACACTTTCATCGGTACTTCTAGGCGCAGGCGCACTGATAAAAAACGGGATGGGTGCAGCGTCACTTATTGTCATAGTTACAATATGCGCTGTCCCGGTTGCAAAGCTTGCTATGTTTACGGTGACGTACAGATGTGTGGGTGCATTTACGCAGCCAATGTGCGGCAGGGAATTTGCTGAGATGATAACTGGATTTGCTGATGCCATGCGGCTTATGCTGTCACTCGTCGTGAGTTCGCTTGCAACTGTATTTATTATAATTGCAATAATATGTATATCGACTAACCCTGCCGGAAACGGAGTGTGACAATGACTGAAAGTATAATGGAATGGGTTCGGCGCATAGTAATATTCTACATAATGACGGATATATTTGTCGCTGTGATACCGGGTAAGACGTGCAGGAAACATGTAAAAATGTTTGCAGGCATAATACTTGCATTAATTGTGGCGGAACCGTTGATATCGCTTGCGGAAAGCAGATTTGACCTGGCATCATCACTTGCAGGTGAACTTGGCAGGGCATATACATCAGATATGAAAATGTGGACCATGGCAGCAGGTGTTGACGGCAATAAGATCGGAAGAGCGTCGTGTAGGGAAAGAGTGTAGATATCGGTGGTCGCCGTAT